>QENH01000137.1 GCA_003336485.1 Candidatus Methanophagales archaeon | reverse complement strand
GTGTATAGCAATATAAAGCTGCATCTTCTATACATATGCTTTCAATGGATGAATGGTAGGATAGTTTAGTAATAAGAAGGATGACAAAAGAAGAGATGACAGAAGAAGAACAAGAGGAACAAGAGGACCAAGCGAAAGATAGGCAAGAGATATGGGATTCCTTACCCAAAGGTAAGGTATATCACGTACCAACGGATCCGGACGATTTTTTCACTGGAATCGCATATGACATATCACCACGGCAGTCCGGGCAGAGGGTGAGGAAGCATGACATGTATTGCGAGTTAGGCGGTCCGAAGCACAGATACAGTAGTTACTTCTTCATCGAGGTGGAGAAAGAAGAGGATAAGATAGAAGATGGACGCGTGGAGGTGATAGGACCAGAGCTAAAGGAAATAGCGGGGCAATCGCTGCCTTTTGGCTTTTGGATACGATATTATGGCAAGGAAGTAACAGAAGATTATCTTGATTTACTTACTCGGTGGACGTATTTCGCATTGGAAGAAGGGGAAGGGTGGATGCTACTTAATACCCGCGACACGATATGGTTGCGATTGCACAAAAAAAATGCAGCTAAACATGATTTTGAGCACCTTGGCCAAGCGATGATAAACCTCTGCAAGATACAGTTCCCACTAGTAGAGAAGGCCGACGTGAAGATTCTGATAGCCACTGAGGATTTAGGTGGGTCCGAACTCACAAAGGGCGTAATAGATAACGTTTGCGTGCCCTACTGGGAGCGAGTGGATGAGCGTGCGAGGGCGTTTTCTGACGATGACGCCGATACATTCTATGGGTGCACTATCTGCCAGACATTCGCGCCGAGTCATGTATGCGCAGTTGCACCCGATAGACCGCCCTATTGCGGGATAATCACCTGGATAGGCGCAAAAGTAATGTGTGACCTTGACCCGTATGGATATATATTTGAGATGCCGAGGGGCGAATGTGTGGACCCGGAAGGCGGAGAATACACGGGCATAAATGAAAAGATATACGAGAAGTCAAACAGGACCTACAAACGCGTAGTTATGTATTCTTCGATAACATATCCGCAGACGAATTGCGGCTGTTTCGAGGCTGTTATATTCTATATCCCCGATGTTGATGGCTTGGGGCTGGTAGACCGTAGATATGGCGGGGAAACGCCTTTGGGCTTGACTTTCTCTAAACTCGCAGGGCTTATAAGTGGTGGACAGCAGAATCATGGATACTGTGGCATATCTTTTAGAACGCCGAGATCGCGTAAATTTGTTCGTGCAGATGGTGGATGGAACCGTATAGTATGGATGCCAAAGGAGTATAAGCAAATTCTTACGGAATTCATTCCCGCAGAGATGTTTGACAAAATAGCAACAGAGGAAGACTGCACAGGCCCAGAAGAACTGAAAGAGTTCCTTATGCGCGTACACCATCCGGTTGTAACTTTGTGGAAGAATGGGAAAACGCCGGACCCTCTGAATTTACCCCCACCTAATACTGATTGGGATCAAGCGGAAGAGAAAAAGGCACGAGAAAAAGGGAAGAAATCAAACAATACCAACGCCCAGGAATTTACCGTCCCCTGATGGGCTAAGAACGTCTATGTTTAACCGTTTCACCAGTTCTTTATACCTATCGCGGATGGTAATCTCGGTAGTACCAGCGACTTTTGCTATCTCCTTCTCCGTTCGATATTCGCCACTCAAAACAGTAGCGATGTATATTGCCGCCGCTGCAGTTCCTATCGGTCCCCAGCCCTTTGCCATCCCAGTCCCATCATCATCTTGCAGTATCACCATGGCTCTTTCCCTTATCTCCGCACTCAAACCTAGTTTAGAGCAGAAACGAGGGATGTAGCGTGCGGGATCAGCAGGAGCAAGCTTTATCTCTAATCGCCTTAAAAGGAAAATGTACGCTCGCCTTATCTTCTTTAATGGACTCCTTGAGACCTCGGCCATCTCTTTCAGTGTTCGTGGAACACCATACTGTCTGCAAGTAATGTATAGCATTGCCGAAACTAACTCTTCTATACTTCGTCCCTTGATTAGGCCGCGCTTCATTGCTTTCCTATATAACACCGATGTCGCTTCCTTGATGTTATTTGGCAGTCCAAGGGCACAGGCCATCCTATCTATCTCAACAAGTGCAAAAGCAAGTGTCTTATCACTGGAATCTATACTTATCCCTCGTAATCGCCTCGTCCGTGCAGGTAACCCGGGCGTAGGCGTACCCAGCCCTTTGTCATGTATCCTATAGCTCATAGGAGGACCGGTTCTTATCCTTTTAGAGGCTTGCTCCTCGTCATATGAACGCCACTCGGGGCCAAGGTCCACGATATTCTCAGTGATCACGATCCCACAATCAGCACAGTACAGTTCCGCATGCCGGGAATCAGTTATTACGTTTTTTGATCCACATTCGGGGCAGTTCCTTACTCTGTCCGTGACAATAGCCATCACACGCAAAAAGAAAAAAGGTTTACACTAGCAGTCCCACAAAATCATAAAAGCCAATGGGACAATAATCCTTTTTCTTTCTTCCTCCTCCTTCTTTTGTTATCATAAAGATGTTCAACCATTTTATGTATCAAGTTATTTTGTTTTCATAATATATAAAGATGTAGGTTATTGTGCAGTAGTTAGTTGCGGAAGAAAAGACGCATCAAATCCTGTGCTCGTGCATCTAAGAGACCGAACACACCATGTTTCGCTGTCGGTTCATCAAACCCACCCTTCTTCATTTTACTCTCTACAAGCGAAGAAAAAATCGCAAAAGGCACCGGCTCTTTTGTATGTGTTCCCACAGACACTGGCGTGTAGTGGTCAGGCATGGCCAAAACTTTGTAACCAACATCTGCGAATTCATCCGCTAAGCCCTTTAAGACATTGCCCACTACCAACGCATCGAAATCCTCTATCGCTTTCACTTTCATGTCCAGATCGCCGAGATGCGCCGCCTCGTCCGGCGCTTCCACATGGATCAGAACAAAATCTTTCGCCCTCAGACTACGTAATGCATATTCTACCTTACCTTCGTAATTTGTATCAAAATAGCCGGTGGCGCCAGGCACATCTATTATCGCCATACCTGCACAGCGACCAATACCTTTTATTAGATACACGCCAGAAACCACTGAACCACTCACACCATACAGTTCGCTAAACGCAGGCATTGCCGGCTTCTTACCACCGCTCCAGAGCCATACCAGATTCGCCTTCCTTTCATTTCTCGCTGCCCGTTTCATGTTTATTTCATGCTTTTCCAAAATCGCTCTTGAAGTGAGCACAATATCACGCAGCAGCTCTTCTTTTGGTAGGCTCTCTTCTAACGGGGCACCAATTATATCATGGGGAGGTGCACCGCCCTCCAAGGAATTACAATCGCCTGATTTAAGAACCATAACATTTCGATAGCTAACCCCAGGATAAAATTTAATCGTGGCATCCCGGAATTCTTCATTAAGTGCATCTATTAATTCCCGCGCCTCTTCGTCTGTTATGTGTCCACCACTATAATCCACTATACGCCCCCCAACTTCCGTTATAAAGTTGCATCTAAAGGCTATATCATCTGTATCAAGAGGAGTATGCATCCCCACCGCTTCTAACGGACCCCTACCAGTGTAATATAGCGCGGGGTCATAACCAAGAATAGAAAGTGTTGCTATATCACTCCCGGCACCCATTCCCTCCGGAATGGTCCTCACCAAGCCACAAAAACCACGAGTGGCGATAGAATCGAGGTTCGGCGTATTGGCAATTTGTAAAGCGGTCTTACCGCCATGTTCCGGGATCGGATAATCTGCCATCCCATCACCTATTAAGATTATGTATTTCATTCCCATTCTCAACAATAATTAAACATATAGAGGTTTCTATATTATAATTGTGTGAGGACAAATGGAGACGGATGTACCGCTGAGGGATATAATGGTGCGAGAAGTAGTGACCGGAAGTATGAACATGAACGTTACGGAAGCGGCCAAACGGATGAAGAAGTACGATGTGGATAGTATTGTTGTACTCAAAAGTGGTAGGCCGGAAGGCATAGTTACTCAGGGGGATATACTTAGCGAGCTGGTAAATAAGGACATCCAGCCGAGCGTAGTGAAGCTAAAAGATGTTATGACTGTTCCTATAATAACTGCATCATCGAACGATCGCCTATCGGATATAGTAAAGAAAATGGCAGGGGGGAAGATAAAGAAGCTCCCGGTAATAGAAAATGGCAAGTTGGTGGGCATAGTAGCCGATGTAGATATACTCTCCGTTTCCTCGCAGATGAACTCGATACTGGCAGATCTGATAGAGATGCACGTAGAAAGGGATATAATGGGTATAGAGAATGAAGGAATGGAGCAGGGCATATGCGAGAAATGTGGAACCTTCTCAAATTACCTGGAAATGAAAGACGGATTGATGCTCTGCGACAGTTGTAAAGATGAGATGGACTCAGAAGAATAAAACTATCCCACGAGAAAAAGAATAAAATTAAGTAGTTTCAGGACACGGTTAACTACTATATACCATATAAATTAGTCCCTAATTCCTACCTTCGATACAGAGAACACTGCTTCCGCTTCGGGTAGGTTAGGCGAATCAACTAACCGTGCTATTCTCTTCTCACCTTTTGACTTTCTCAAGTATAATCTGAAAGTAGCGGTATGCCCCACCACATGACCGCCTATGGGTCTTGTAGGGTCGCCGAAGAAGGCGTCGGGTCGCACTTGCACCTGGTTGGTTATCATCACCACGGCGTTATTGAGGTCGCCAAACCTGAGAATGTCATGTAAATGCTTGTTTATCTTCTGCTGCCTGTCTGCCAGCGTCCCCCGCCCCACATATTCACTTCTGAAATGAGCAGTTGCTGAGTCAACTATCAATAACCGGACGGGCTTTTCTGTATCTAGCAGCTCCTCTGCAAGCCTTTCCGCCTTATCCACCAGCAGTATCTGATGATTTGAGTTATAAGCACGTGCAACGTGTATATTTTTGAGAATTTCATCCGGATCAAGCGAAGCACCTTCCGCCATGTGCTTTATCCTTTCTGGTCTAAAGGTGTTCTCAGTATCAATAATAACAACAGAGCCATTCAAGCCCCCACTTTCCGGTGGCAACTGCACATTTACTGCGAGTTGATGCGCTATTTGCGTCTTTCCACTGCCGAATTCGCCATAAAACTCTGTTAGCGCTTGCGTCTCAAGTCCACCACCTAATAGATCATCAAAAGATGTAGATCCCGTAGTTAGCTTGCCTATCTCCAGCCTTCGCCCTAATATTATATCACCAGTCTCAAACCCGCCGATTTCCGCGGCTTCCCTCGCGGAATTTATTATCTTCGCTGATGTCGCTTCGCCTATCTCAGCAGCCGCTACCAGTTCCGCGGGAGACGCTACCGCTATCGCTTCCAATGAATTAAAACCCGATTCTCGCAGCTTATCCGCTATTGCGGGGCCAACGCCGGGTAACTCCTCTAAGTCCACTTTCTCTCTTCACCTCATCCAGTATTATAATGATGTATCAGATATTAATTTATATTCCCATTCGAGACCACTCAAAATACAAACACCAATGCCACTACCACGGACCCGAATTGCCCTTCTTCCACCTTTACTGACTTCGCTTTTAGGCCTTTCACAACAATCTCCTTAGCGCGAATCTCCGCCATCTTATATAGCTTCTCCCTTAGCTTCTCCGTCAGATATGTCTCTGAATGATGTCCATGATGCTCACAGACGATTCCGCTTCCGTTTTCTTCTACCTTTCGGCCGTAACCTATACCAGCGCCAATGACCTCGCCCGACTCACCATCTGCTCTTGACATCACACAGAAGGTTATTTCTCCGGGTGTTAAGATCACTTTGCTTCTTTCTGTTTCTACTGCTTTTGCAGGGAGTATAGATGAGACCCCTACCAGATTGCATTCGCCTATCCCGGCATCGAATAAAGCGAAGTCAAAAGCGGCTGCCTGCTCGGAGTCCATGCCCACGCCGGAAGTGACAAAAAACTCACGCGGTATTAGCGTTTCTATCTTTCGTTCGTTCATTCATCATCTCTTTATTTTGTTCTTAATAATACTTATACAAATTTTACATGCACTCTACTGTGAGATATGCATTTCCCTATCTCTTTTAAGTAAAAACGACGAGATTAGCATCCTAAACACTGTTCAGGATTCCGCCAATTAAAATAGCTATTACAATAGGATAAAAGACAGCGGATATACCAAAACTGTCGCTCACCAAACCCAGGAGGAGAGGCGAAATAGACCCGACACCGAATCCCGCTAGCAGCAAGAAACCAAACGCTATTCCTGCCCTTGACGGCTCTATTTCCTTGCCCACTGAGGATATTATAGCAGAGAGAACAGTGGGTAAAATCACACCTGCAAGTGCTAAAGTAAGAATAGCCCAGGATAAAGGAAGAAATGCAAGAATGAAAAATAGTGGTGCAGTGAGAAAAAAACCAATAGCCATTACCTTTCGCTCGCCTAGGATGTCAGAGAAATGCCCTCCAATAACTTTTCCTATCGCGCCACCCGCAGTAAAAACGCATGTTAGCGTTACTGCAAGTGCAGGGCCCAGCCCTTTTGCTTCGTCAAGGAAAACGGGGACGAAAGTCAGTACACCAACAAAAACAAACCCAAATATGCACTCGGTTATGTATACCTTTCTTATCGAACCGGTTCTTATGATTTGGCGAAGAAAAACTATTAGGTCATTTACATTTGATTGCCGCTCAGTGCTTTGCCTCTTTCTATCACATTTCACGCTACTTCGAATTCCAACAAGTAAAATAGCGATAATAATCGCCGGTATTGCTAAAACAGGGTAGACGAAACGCCAACCGTAATAGAGACAAATAGATCCTGCTATTAAAGGTGCTATGGCACCCCCTATGCTCGCTCCGATCTCATGCACGCCATATGCTTTACCGCGTTTGTCGCCGAAAGATTTCGCGATATATGATAGAGCTGCGGGATGGTATAAACTGAGAAGAAAACCAATGGCGATGAAAATAACGGCAACCGATAAAAAATTCGGCACTATGAGTAAAAAAGCAGAGAGAATGGCGGTGGAGAAGAACCCGATACATATTAGCTTTAGTCCATCAGATCTATCAGATAGCATGCCAGAAGGTATGCCGCCAAATCCGATAGCTGCTGCGAAAGCAAAAGAAAGCAGTCCTACAGTGGTGTTCGATAATTGAAACTCGTCTTTTACTAAAAGAGATAGTGCGGGTAGTGCAATAGCCAGGATGTGCATCAAACCATGTGATGCACTTAAAGATAAAAGAGTAAGTCCGGTCTTCTTTACTGTTTTCATCTCACTTCTTTTTTATGATGCGTGTTAATATATACATGTCATGTGCGAATCAAGTGTGCTAATAGAAAGAGGAAGCGGTAGAGAATTACTTATGGAGGACGTGGTTCTGATAGCAGTGGATGGAGAAGATATACAGCTCCGGGGGATATTAGGCGAGACCCAAAACATAAAGGGACGGATAAAGGAAATCAATCTGATGTCGCATACCGTTGTGATAGAAGCTATTTGATAAGCAAGAGATAATCGCAGACAAAGAGATAATCTTCATTCCTCTTTGGTTATTCCTGCAGGTTCTGTAGATAGAATATGAAATGCAGGTCTGCAATTCTTTTATTTTGACTCAAAGATACTCATGTCCACCCCCTTCTCGATTTACCTCAATCAGGGCTTTTTCGATTGCGCTTGTTATAACGCGTTCCGTTGCTACAATGCTCAAAAATCCAAATCCGCTGAATAGCGCGGGCTTTGTTTGATCTATTAATTTTAACGCAGTTCCGCCTTGGGTAAGAATTGTTTCTGACCTCCCCTTTTGATAGAAATTCAAGAAAAAAAATAAATAATACGTGTTTATTTTAGAATTGACACCACAGAATATTGAGCAATTACCGCCGCCTTATCAGATACGCTACCAGTAGGAGTACAAACAGCGAAGTTACAAGCTCAAATCCGGGTGTTTCTTCTTCTGCTGCTGCTGCTTCCTCTGCTGCTGTTGCTACATCTTCTTTTTCTTTCGACGAAGGAGTTAGAGCTGGTGTTGGTTTTGGTTTGGATGTAACAGTAGGCACAGGAGTTGGCGTTGAAATAGGTGTTGTAGTTATGTTAAGTTCAGGCGTAGGAGTGGCAGAGAGTGCAGGAGTTACGTTCCATATCCAGGTGTGCAGATCATGTAACTCGGTTATTGCGTTAGTTGCAATTACAGAGACGTTCTGAGTTCCTGCAACTGCATTCTCGCGCGTATAGACCGTTTCTGTTACCGCTTCCTCTGTTTGCACTTCCGTACCATTTATCTGCCAGCTTATATCTACTGTCTGATTCACGGAGATGTTGAATGTTCTTGATTCGCCTTCTGTGTTATTCACAACCGATTCAATAGGGCCCCAAGCAGTTATGCCTGGCGATCCTGCCGTACCATCTCCGCCTTCCTCCTCTTCCTCTTCCTCTTCCTTTTCTTCCACATATGTTATCACTAAGAACGCATTCACGGGCATCATGTTATCGCCGTCATCGCCTTGAACTACCTCGTTATCGTCATCTTCAAGATCATCTGATACATCAAACATAGCTATTCCCACCTGAGCACTAGTGCCTCCGATACTCATAGAAATAGCCCCTTCTTCTTCCTTGCTACACGGGTCGCCGTATCCACAGTATACGTCCTGTCCTATTTCAACACCATTAAAGTACAGATAGTTATGGCGTCCTTCAGGTGGCTCCAATTCACCCCAAGGTGATACTACGCCAACCATTGCTTTCTCTACTTCCAAATCCAAGTGTTCCCCATCAAATGTTGCCGTGGTCAGACATTCATCTAAAGCAAGGAATCCCCCATCACCCCGCCTTCCCCCAATCAGGACATCTGCACCTTCATTTATCCAGTATTCGATCATAGGGGCTTCTTCATCCTTGTAGACGAGCACAATGCCAGGTGAAGTGATGCAGAAGTTGGGACCTCCTGTTCTCTCCACGGTCACCGTATATGTGCCACCATCATGAATGTAATCAGTTATGTCGTAAACGTAGTTACCCCAGGGGAATACCCATGCAGCTCCAGGACATTGACATTTGATGTCATTGTAGCTCACATCAAGTGGAACAACGGTTCCATCGATGCTTACTTCCATCGCAGGACAACTATCCTTTTCATAATGCCACGTATAGTAAACATTGAGGCGTGCAAGCTCAACCGATGCACCCGATGGAAGTGTTACTTCATAGTGAGACTCCAACGTATCACCAACGCTGTACAACCCACCGTATTCACCATCCCCGGTCGTGAAGATAAGACCACCATGAAGCGTATCATGAGCAACATTTTCCAAGGGCTCGTCTCCTGTGTATCCATTGTAGCATACCATTACCTCTTCTTCTGTTTTCTCATTGTTTGTCTCATCGCTTTCATTTACAGTGTTGTCGCAGTCCGCTACAGCTTTAAGTTCGTAGTCTTTGGATGTGTCAGAAAAAGTGCAGTCTTCAAGGCAGTCATCTCCAATCGGCTTCCAGTTCTCGAACGTTACGTTTTCACTTGCACCTTTAGCCAAACCTGGTACTGGCAAACTATCAAAGAACTCGTCATCGATGTACAGACTGACAGTAGATGTTTCAGCATCATTATCACCTTCGTTCTCTACCCTGACATTTATATAATTATTAAGATTGAGCCAGGGTTCACCTTTGAGAGTCTCATCCGCCTCATCGTAGTAATGATACGGTTTAATCGCAGTAATGGTGAGGTCTGACCTATCCTCTTGTGCTAAAGCGGGCGTGCATAATAACAAGAACGCAAAGACAGCTAATGTACCAAGAGTTTTCACACCTATTTTTTTCATTTCTTTGTCCGTCTTGTAAGATTTTATTTTGTTTTATTTTATTAAAGTTATATAAACTTTGCAGTTTTATGGATCAGAGGGATATGTTAAATCAGACGTGGGTGTAGATCTAGGTAATGCACCCGGACATGGACAAGACAGCCAATCAGACGTATTAGAAGTCGTATTAGACGCGTTTGCAGATGTTGGTTTCACAGTACATAGTTTTATCACTTGAGAAACATAGAACTGGCCCATATAATCCTCTGATATATAAACATTACTTGTTCTCACACCTATGTGTATAGAGCCATTGAAATAAGATTCAAAGTCCATAGAAGACTTAGTCGCAATTGTCTCATCCTCCATGTAAGATGCATCACTTATCTTCTTGTGTATAGCAGTGCCTGCGTCATTGTTCTTAGTGCATATGCCTTGCATCCATTTAGAAGTGTAGATTGTGGAGAAGCCATCAGAGAAGCTAAAGTAAGTGGGCTTGTATTCTGCACGCGAGCTCTTCTCAAGGCCACGTGAGTCGAAAACCTCATCCGAGGAATAGATTCCGCTACCATGCTCTATGACTTGCATTTGACCTTCCGAGAACTCTTCATCTACCATTACATATCCCACACCACTCACGCTTTCCGGCCGACTTACTAATTTGTCGTATACCTTTAGCTTGTCGTTCTCCGTTTTAACTATTAAGATGTGGATTGTCTCACCACCGACTTTTAGGGTTACTTTTTCCTTGTTCTCAGCCATTATTAGTTTGGCTGTCTTTTCATTCGTAGAAACCGTGATGACCATGCCGTCATCGGATTTGGTGATGGTTGCAGTCTCCACCCACTTAAGATCAAGCTTGTCCACGAGGAATCGGATGAGTTTATCGCTATCGTTTCCGGGAACATTTTTCCAGTTAAAGAGATATTTAAGCTCTTCTTTTTCTGCCCATGATATGTTGAACACACCGATGTAATCTTCTGAAGTCTTTGCATCCTTTGATTCTGTACCTATGTGCGTGACCCCAAAGAAGGAAGACGTAAATTCCATACCTATGCTAGATGCATCCGCTTCGCTTCTCGTATCATCCTCTATATGGGATGCACTACTTATTTTCTTGTGTAGGGCAACACCAGTCACATCGTTCTTGATGCAGATGTCCTGCACCCACTTAGAAGAGAAGGTAGTGGAGAAACCATTAGCAAAGTTAAAGAAAGTGGGCATGTATTTTGCTTCTGTGGTCTTCACAAGGCTAATGGTCTTGTTCTTTGTCTGTAAGTTTAAGACCTCATCAGAGGAATAGAGGCCACTGCCATGTTCTGTAATGTCTAAACTTATCCCGACGACTTCACCCACCGCTGTAAGAACGGAGGCACTTACAGGTGGCAGCTCGGTACACGATAGTGTGACGACATTTTTAAGGCTATATGACTTTTGCTCGGTGGATAGCTCTTTGCTTAACATTACAAAACCTTCTCCGCTTACACTTCCACACTCTGTAAAGGTGAGATCTCTATCCGGAACTTTAACCGTTATGACTATTTTCCCCGGTTTTTTGCTCGCATAGAGAGTTCCTATTGTCCACTTGCTGTTTGTGCCTGCATCTGGAGCAGGATTGGCAGAGATAAATGTTACGCCTGCCGGATAGTTTTCTGTTATCGTGACATTTGTTAGATTTGGCCCAACTGCATAGGAGTAATTTATCGTGTAATTCACTGTTCCACCAGGTGAGACGCTAGTCGGTGAGCTTGACTTTGAGATTACAGGCATCGAGGAGCATGACCACTCATTCTCCAGACAGTTATTCGTTTCGTCTAATTCGTCTACGACATCGTCATTATCTGCGCATACCCTTATTGTATCCGATTCGTTCCTAATTTTAATAACAGTATTGAATGTATCTGTGTATGTCTCGCCAGACGTTAAATTCACTGGCACCCGCTTATGTTCTATCTCCACCCCGTCAATGAATAGCGAGGTGTTATGACCTGCCGGTGCTGTCGCAGTGCCGACGTTGCAAATGACATAACTAACGGTGTAACAGCTCTCAGTTAGGCATTTCTCCCATTTCTTCTTGATCTCCAGGTCTGGCTTCTTTTCGTATGACCACTCATTCTCCAGACAGTTGTTATCTTCGTCTAATTCAGCTACGACATCATCATTATCTGCGCATACCCTTATGGTGTCCGATTCGCCCGTAATTTTAATAACAGTATTGAATGTATCTGTGTATGTCGCGTTAGACACCAACTCTGGCACCTGCTTATCTTCTATCTCTTCCTCGTCAACGAATAGCGTGGTGTAATGACCTGCCGGTGCTGTAGCACTGCCGTTATTGAGAATGACATAAGAGACTTTGTAATGGGTTTCATTTACCCAGCGCTCCCATTTATCTACAATCTCTAAGTCTGGCTTTTGATCCTCGTATCCAACAACCAAAAACGCATTTGCAGGCATCATGTTATCGCCGTCATCTCCCTGACCTGCTATGTTAGCACGGCCTTTGTAATACTGAGCTGTTACACTTCTCACGCTCACCCCGACTTGTGCATTTCCGGCACCTACAATCATCGTTATGCCATCTATTGTTTCGTCGTAGGAACTGGAATAGCCATTGTACACGCCACGTCCAAACTCTACAGCATTGAAGTACAGCACATTGCTTGGAGCAGTATCACCCCATGGAGCGACAATGCCAAGCGTTACATTCGCCACCTCTCCGGTCGTAGTGCTTGCAGGGAACGTTGCATCGTTTATGCACTCTTCTAATGATAGGAATCCGCCATCGTCTCTGCGTCCACCTATGAGCACGTCTGCGCCATTATTGACCCAGTATTCTATCAGTGGTGCAGTTTCATCCTCGTAGACGAGCGTGATGCCCGGTGCTGCAATCTTGAACTTATGACCCGCAGAACCGGCATTCTTTACTGTCACCGTGTATGTACCACTTCCTGAGACATGAGATGTTATATCGAAAACATAGTTACCCCAGGACTTGACATACATCGCTCCCGGACAGGTGCATTTCATGTCGTTGTATGCCCTACTCAAAGGCACAACGTAGGTTCCCTCTGCGTTTGTTATGCTCACTTCCATCTCCGGACAGGCATGGTCCGGACTGGTCCACGTATAGTAGACATTAAGCTGTGCGAATTTCACTCCAGTAGCACTCGCAGGTAGTGTTATATCATAGTTCGTAGTCCGGGTAGCACCGGGCGAATTTAGACCGCCATAGCTGCCATCGCCTGTTGTGAATATAAGATGCCCATGAAAAGAGTCATGTGCGACGTTTTTCAGTGGCTCATCAGCCATGTATCCGTTGTAGCAGACTCTTTTCACTGCCGTTGCCTCGTTGTTCGTCTCGTTCGATTCCGCTACATCGCAATCAAAGTCTGCCACGCCTTTAAGACTGTAGTTCTGGTATGACCAGTCGAAAACGCATGGCTGCTGCAGACAATCGACACCACTGGGTTTCCAGTCCGTGAACGTCACTGTATGATTATCGCCGGGATTAAGGCTTGGTACAGATAACGTGCCAAATAACACATCTTCGATGTACAGGCCAACGTTTGACTTGCCTGCCGATACACTGCCATTGTTCTTTACTGTGACGTCTATCTCGTTTAATATGTTGAACCATGGAGAGGTGTCTGTATCGTAGTGATATGCATTGATGTCTTCTCCTATTACGATCAGATCTGGCTTTTCTACTACGGGGCATGTCACGGTGTTCTCCATGCAGTTGTTCGTCTCGTCGCTCTCGTCAACCTCATCGTATTTGTCTGCACAAACGGTGATATTTAAGGTGACACCGCATGGGCAATCGAAAGGACCGACAGTGCTCTCATGGCTTTTTCCTTTTGGTATTGCTGGTGTGGAGAAATCGGATGGAACGCCGTTGATATAGATGGTTGTGTGGCTTGCATCGGAATCCGCACATCCGGTGTTATTCACCTTGTAGGTTATGGTGAAGTTACCACTGGTAGCATCAACCGTCTCGTTCTTCTCGCTGATTATCAGGTCTGGCTTTCCTAAACACACCACCTCGTTCTCCTTACAATTGTTCGTCTCGTCACTCTCGTCAACCTCATAGTAGTTGTCTGCACAAACGATGACGCTATGAGTGGCACCGCATGAGCAATCGAAAGGGCCAATTGTGCTTGTGCTGTTTTCTCCTGCTGACAATGCGGTAACAGGATCTACCCTTTTTGGAATTCCATCAATGAAGATGGCTGTGGTGCTTTCATCCGCATCGCCATCACCCACGTTTGCTATGGTATAGGTTACCGTGAAGTTGCCATCTCCAAGTGCTTCGGATTTATTGGTGATGACCAAATCAGGCATTTTGTACTCCAGCACAAGGAACGCATTTGTAGGCATCATGTTGTTGCCATCATCTGCTTGACCAACCACATTGTCGCGGCCTTTGAGATAATGAGCGGTTACATTAGTTACGTTCACGCCGACCTGAGCATTCGAGCTTCCTATGTGCATTGAAATGCAGCCTATTGATACGTCATAATTCCCGTTGTAGCCATGATATACACCTGTGCCAAGCTTTAGATCGTTGAAGAAGAGATAATTGGTCATTCCCGGATCCCGTCCTGCACTGCCCCAGAGCGATACAACGCCGAGCGTTGCATTCGCCACATCGCCCGTTCCAGCGCTTGCCGGGAACGTTGCGTTGTTTATGCACTCCTCCCAGCACAGGTTTACACTCGTTGGATCTCTCCTACCGCCCAAAAGTACGTCAGCACCCCTATTGATCTGGTATTCAATTAGCGGTGCATTTTCATCTTCATAGACAAGTGCAATTCCCGGTGATGCGGTACAAAAACATTTGCACTTCTCTGTGCAGTTGTTCTTCACAGTCACAGTATATTTGTAAGTGCCACTTTCCGTGATGTATCCTGTTAGATTGTAGACATAATTCCCCCATGCAGAGACCCGTGATGCTCCCGGACATGTACATTTCATGTCATTATAAGCCCTTTCAAGCGGCAGAACGTATGTTCCAGTTCTGTTTTCTATGCTCACCTCCATCTCGGGACATGCTCCAAATGGCTCAGTCATCTTGTAGTAAACATTCAGGTCTGCGAGTATAACAGTTGCAGTTTCTGGCAATGTTATGTCATAGTTCGTAACCTGTGTATCACCCACGGAATCCAGACAACTGTACACGCCATCGCCAGTTGTGAAGAATAACGCGCCGTGAACTGTGCCATGCGCAACATTTTCCAGCGGTTCGTCAGCCATGTAGCCGTTGTAGCATGCTCTTGTCTTTTCATGGTCAAGTACCGAGTTCTCGTTGTTCGTTTCGTTTGATTCCGCAACTTCGTTATCGCAGTCTGCTACTGCAGTGATGTTATTTTTGAAGTCCCAAAATGACCAATTGAAGTAACAAATATTATCTATAGTTTTGAGACAATCGTCTCCCACTGGCTTCCAGTTCTCGAACGTCACTGTCTCTTTCGCACCCGCAGCCAAACTCGATACTGGCAACCTACCAAAGAGCTCGTCATCAATGTACAGACTAACATTCGATGCTTTTGCAGGTGTGCTACCATTGTTCTTTATTGTAACGTCTATCTCATTCGATAGGTTGAACCAGACGGGACAGTCGGTATTGTTGTGGTATGCCTTGATCTCGTTGATTATAAGGTCGGTTTTTTCACTGGATACAAGAGGCACGATCCTGCTGCCATGAATAATGTCACTCTCTCGGGTCACAGCAGGCAACCCATCATTATTGTAGTCTGCTAAAGTAGGCGTGCATAAAAGCAAACAGGTAAATATGGCTACTGTTACAACAACTGCTATATTTAATTTTTTCATCGCTGCTTAAAACAATAATAATAAAAAATAAGAAAAGGGAAGAGAAAGTCCCTTCAATTTTTTCTCTTTAGCTGCTCATCCCCCTCATTTCTCCTCGATCTCCTGATAGATTCGCGACTGTCCGCCTTCATAGTAGATAGAGCTTTTGAGTGCCTCGCTGAATGTCTTGTCCTCGGATGCCTTTACCTGTCCCTCGAACTCGTCTACGAATGCTATTATCGCCTCTGTACTCTCTCCTATCGCGTCTCGGTTCTTCATGACATCTCTCTTAAGTCTCTCTGTGAATGACAGTGCTTCTTCTACATCTTGCTTGCTTATAACTGTACCCACATCCATCCCCTGAACATGCATACCTACAGGGAGCGAATATCTGGACAAGAGTTGCGCGCCATCTTTCACCAGATCCGGGTCGGCTCTACTCAGAACCAGTGTCAACGCCGGACTATTGTCGTAGTAACGAGTCACGTACCCGTCCTCAAGCT
>QENH01000138.1 GCA_003336485.1 Candidatus Methanophagales archaeon | reverse complement strand
GCAAATTGGAACTTAAAATTTAGAAGCCTGAAAGATGAAAAGAGAAGAGCAACGCCCGAAGTGGAGGCACGACGAAACGAAATCTGTCGGTGTGGATTACACCCGTGCGGAGCTGGTGCAGCGGTATGACGATATGCCGCAAAGCATTGCCGGACGGTTTACGCGGTGGATGTTTCTGAGGTCATGCTGGAGTACTGCAGGCGAAAAGGAGAAGAGGCGGGGCTGCGGAATATCGTGTATTGCCACGGCGGTTTGTTGACGTACAAGCACGAGGCAGAGCCTGCTGACGCGATGGTGTCAATATTTGTGCTGCATCATCTACCGGATTTCTGGAAATTTGTCGGTCTGAATACATATCCGTGAGGAATACAGCACTTACGACTGGGTAATGAAAGGGCTATTGGAACGAGCAGGGTTTGAGATCGAGAGCGCTGAGTACCACAGTCGGTTTCAAGCAACCTATGTCTGTACCAAGAGATGACACAGCAGTCAGACAATGCTGCTCGCGAATCACGTTAGATAACGGAAAACAGAAAACCTTTTTTATACTCTGAAACCAATACACCACTAAAGTAAGAAAATTCTTACTTATAAGAAAAAGAGGGAGAAGGTGAGCGAAAAAAAATGGAAACAGTTGAGATAGAAGAATGGGATAAAGCGCGGGTACAAAAAGAAACGAATATGGATACACTGAAACTGCACGGTGCGTATCTGGGCTTTATAGGAGAGAAGTTAGGTAAAGACGCGGTAGTTGAGTGCATATCGGCTATGGCAAAACTGGAGGCGGGTGCATTACAGAATATACCCACGAAGGAGGACGGCGCATTAAAACTTGCGGTTATTCAGGGCACAGCGTTGAAGAACTTCTGTGGCTCCGAGGATGTCGAAGTGGAAGGAGACGAAGAGCAGGCGATTGTCACTATTGGCAAGTGCATGGCATTGGAAAACACACGCGAGTTAATCAAGATGGGTGCACCGATAACAGAAGAAATGAGCTGTGACGGTTGCCGAGGTTTCTATGCGAATCTTGCTAAGTTCATGGGGCTGGAGAATGCCGATTTTGTGCGTACCGATGACGGGTGTAGATACGTTTATAGCAAGATTTGATTGAAATGGCACATTTTTATGGCGTAGTAACAGTGAGCGATAAAGGCCAGATCGCCATCCCAATAGACGTACGAAGAGAGCTTGAGATCAAAACAGGTGATCTGCTCATCGTTATCAAAAGGAAGGACAATGCAGGGATTATACTGTTAAAAACGGAGAAGATGGATACTCTTATCGAGAAGATCAGGGATGATGATAGCTTTTTCGCAGGAAAAAATGAGGATATATAATAAAAAAGGAGGTGAATAATTGCGATGGCTGCTTGTCCGTGGACGGACGACTTTTTTTCCATTGCAATGTTTGTGAAGTGAGAAGGTGTGCTCAGAAAAAGGGTCTAAGAAATTGTGCCTACTGTGATGATTATGATTGCGAGAAACTGCAGCCGATATTTGAGCTGGCACCTGCTGCTAAAGCTACTCTTGATGCGATCAGGAAGAAAACTTTTTGAGCAAAACCGTTTTGCCGACCACAAGATTACACAACACTATAATTTTCTTTTTTACAAAACGAAAATTTAGCCTGTGCTAAAAGAAAAACAAATAGGTTTTTTGGTAAAGCTTTTGCTTGCGAGAAGGTTTGTGTTATTCTTGTAAAATCTCGTGGGGGGTTTTTTTAGTTAGCGATACCGATACTTCTTTCTTACTAATATATATAATGATTCAGGTTTATTCTTCTTTTTGCGTTGTTATCTAAGATATATAACTAAAAATCAAATCATTGCTTTAAAGCTATAATATAGTATAGATAACATGACCACGCCGGAAAAAGCCAAAGTGCGGAAAGTTCTTACTGCGTATCTCAAAGAACTGCACGAGATTTACACCGGCGGCAACTTCCGAGAGGAGAGCTTCTACCCCGCATTAAAAGCACTATTTGAAGAATATTCGCAGGTGTTCTCTGAGCAAGAAGCAGCAAAAGTTCTTGTCTTACCAAAACGTACAGAAGTTGGTATTCCTGACTTTCTCATCCGTAAAGAAGGCGAGATAGGGATTCCATACCGTTAGAGAGCTTTTACGAGGTTTTTAGGAGAACTCTTATTGGGAGTTTGACAGAGGAGCGATTTGTTGACTTATATGCGCAGACTATTACGTACGGTCTTTTCGCAGCAAAGATAATGGCGGGAAAGGCGGAGATAAATAAAGAGAATGCATGGGAATTTATTCCGGGCAATGTGCCTTTACTCATACATATTTTCCATACCTTTGTTGGTCCGGATACGCCAGTGGCAATGAATTGGATTATTGAGGACCTCCTTAACGTGCTAAACAAAACAGACATTGTCGCTATTACCAAAGAGAAGGAGGCAACATACGGGACAAGAGATCCGATTATCCATTTCTATGATACCTTCCTTGGCGAGTACAACCCAGAAGAGCGTGCGAAATTAGGCGTTTATTACACGCCGCCTGAAGTCGTGGATTACATTGTTAAATCCATTCACAAACTGTTGAAGGATAAGCTTGGTAAAGAGAAAGGACTTGCAGAAGAAGGTTTGAAACTTCTTGATCCCGCGGCAGGGACATTAACGTTCATAATACGGGCACTTGGAAGAGCACTGCTCGAATTACAGGACTGTCACTTGGGTGGTATAATTCCATTGAACATAAAAAACCATATCTTAGCCGATTTTCATGCATTTGAAATTCAAGTCGTTCCCTACATAATTGGACATCTCCGGGTTGCGATGTCGTTGGAAAAAGTGTGGAACTATGAATTTGAGGCTGATGATCGTTTCCAATTTGACCTTACTAATACGCTGGAGATGAAAGAGCCGGAACAGGAACTTCTTTTACCGCAGCTTACAGCGGAAGGTCAAGAAGCGAGGTACGTGAAGGAGAAGGAGCCGATTCTCGTTGTGCTTGGTAATCCACCTTATTCCGTGAGTTCTGAGAACAAGTCAGAGTTTATCGAGAAGTTGATGGCAGATTACAAGCGTGAAGTAAAGAAAGAGCGTAATATTCAGCCGCTTTCTGATGATTACATCAAGTTCATCCGGTTTGCACACTGGAAGATAAGCAAGACAGGTAAGGGAATTTTTGGATACATCACTAACAATTCGTATCTTTCGGGTATAATCCATCGGGGAATGCGAAAGGAACTGCTTTCGACTTTTGATGAGATTTATATCCTGAATTTGCATGGGTCGTCGAGGATAAGAGAAAAGACACCAGAAGGCGGTAAGGATGAGAACGTGTTTGATATTCAGCAAGGAGTGGCAATAGCGATTTACGTGAAGTTAGAGAAGCCGCTAAAGGAGAAGAAGGTTCATTATGCGGACGTTTGGGGCTTGAGAGATGCAAAATACACATATCTTCGCAAAAATGATGTTACGAGTACGGATTGGCTGGCGCTTGAGCCAAAAGAGCCACAATATTTCTTCGTGCCTAAGGATTTCGCTTTGCAAGCAGAGTATGATAAGTTCTGGAAGGTGACGGATATATTTAAAGTTTATTCGAGTGGTGTTAAGACACATAGGGATCATTTTGTTGTTGGATTTACGAAAAAAGAAATAATCCAGAGACTTAAGTTATTTACTGGGGATTTAACTAATGATTTGGTTAAGGAAAGGTTGAAACTAAAAGATACAAGAGATTGGGATTTTAATTCCGCGAGAGAAGAGACTAAACAAAGTGAGTGGTGGAAATCTATTAGGCGCTATTCGTATCGCCCTTTTGACATAAGATTCATTTGTTACGATCGAAATTTGATTGAAAGGGGATGTGATAGACTAGATTTGATGCGGAATTTCTTTGAGGATAATTTAGGTTTTGTGGGGATGCGTCAGTATGTATACAACATCAACATTTACAATTATGTTTTTGTTACGAACATGGTTACAGATATACGACAATTTATTAGTAATCGTGGTTCTGCTTTTATCTTTCCTCTCTACCTCTATCCAAAGATGACTTCCCAAAACGTAATCAACTATCCTGCCTCAAAAATTCCAAACCTAAACCCTGAACTAATTAAATTTTTAACAGAATCCTATGAAAAAGAGCCAACACCAGAAGAGATTTTTTATTACATCTACGCTGTTCTTTATTCGCCTACATACCGCAAACGCTACGAGGAGTTTCTGAAGATAGATTTTTCGAGGGTTCCGCTGCCTTCGGACCTGAAGCAGTTCAAGAACCTGAGTGAGCTTGGCAAGGAACTGGTAGAACTGCATTTGCTGAAGCATCCTTCTCTGAGCGAAACGAAAATAGGATTTCCGGTGAGCGGCTCGAATATGGTGGAGAAAGTCAGTTACGATGAAGAAAATGGAAGGGTGTATTTCAACAAGGAGCAGTATTTTGAGGGGATTTCAAAAGCGGTGTGGGAGTATCAAATCGGTGGTTATCAGGTAATGGCGAAGTATTTGAAGGATAGGAAGAAGCGGGAGTTATCACTGGAGGAGATCGAGCATTACAGAAGGGTAGCGAAGGCGATTGCGAGGACGATTGTGGTGCAAGAGGAGGTGGAGAAAGTTTATGGGTTTGTGGCAGAGGGCTAAATGTGGGCCATCTATTTATAACGGTTTATAGGACCCATTTCCCGATGTGCTCATTTGACACGCCCTTATATTAGCTTCACATTCCGCTTTGACTTTACTTTCTCATATAATTTCCCATCTGTAGTCAGAAGAGGCACCTTTTCTCTTTCTGAAGCTGCAATAACACTTGAATCAAGAATTACTTCATCTGCCATCTCTATCTGCCCTTATTAGTTCAGCAGCACTCACGTCTGCCTTCATAGCTTTCCTTATCTCTTTTGCATCAGCAAGCAGTCTTTCCTTACTCTTAGTTTTGACCAGCTCTTCCACCAGCCGTCTTATTTCCTCTTGCCAATTTATCTCTTTCAGCTCTTCCATCATCTTACGTAATTCCACTGGAACTCTTATACTATATACTTGTTGCTATTATAAGACCAAACGAATTGGTTTTCTGAGCCCACCGGAAGAAAGTAAAAGGCACGATTGATGAGGGAGAAATAAAGAAGATGATAACCATTAAATGTGCTACATGCGGAGAAAAAGTATTTAGATACCAAAAAATAGGAAAAGGCCGGTTATGGCATTGTTGGAAAAGTAGGATTGTCCGAGACCATTCCATTAAAGAAGGTAAGAGATTTAAGTGTAAATGTGGTAACTTAATAGGGTTGGACGAAGGGAAATGGATTAAATTAAAGAGAAAATCATTCATCTATACGGGAACGAAATTAAGCAAATAATTGGAGCTCATTCTCGCCTTTCGACATTTATCATCCCTATTCCCTCCCGCTCCACCGCTCGCCATTAGCGATTATGTTATGACCGGATCATACCCAGTTCCTGCTGTTTCGCATGATGATAGCGAATGGAGCAAGTTTAGTATACCTGTTCAGCGTGCAAAATGGGCCCTCCAGAAGGTTCTGAACTCAGATAATCATACCGCTCAAGCATTTCATAATACTCAGGTTTGCCTCCGTTCATATTAAACTAAACTAAATCAAATATGTAGAAGTTATACTATATCCATATACAATAAAGAAATAGGAGATGAAAATAGCTATGGAAGTAGAAGTAAAAGATATGTCGGAACTTCATGTGGCTTATGTTCGCCACATTGGACCGTACAAAGGCGACAGCGCGCTTTTTGGACGGCTCTTTGAGCAACTTATGGGCTGGGCGGGTCCAAAGGGACTATTGCAGTTCCCAGAGACCAAGATGTTGTCCGTGTATTATGACAACCCGGAAATTACGGATGAGAAGAAGATGTGCGTGGATGTCTGTATTACAGTACCCAAAGAAACGCAAGTGGAGGGCGAAGTTGGCAAGATGACTCTTCCGGGCGGCAAATATGCAGTAGCGCGATTTGAATTAGCAGGCAGCGAAGAATACGAGAACGCTTGGAATAGCGTGTTTGGCGAGTGGCTACCGGGAAGCGGCTACCAACCCGCAGATAGCGCTTGTTATGAGCTCTATCTAAATGATCCTAAAGAACATCCACAAGGGCACCATATCGTGGAGATCTGTATTCCGGTAAAACACGTTTGAATGTGATTGTTTAGCGGGCAGACTAAGGATGGGGCGATTACTCGCCCCTCCTCGTCTCAGAACGGTACGTGAAAGTTACCCTTCATACCGCTCAAGCATTTCATAACCCTTTCTGTATCGGGCAGCAGTTTGTTTCTGTGGCATTCTGTTGTCAAAGCAACCCGTAATATCTCCTTCCCGCTTAACGAAAGGACGTGCAGCATTTGCACTATCCTATCTTTCACAGTTGGAATATGCAGAGGTTGCTTTTTTCTTTGACCCAAATGCCATTTCTGTTCCTTAACTGCTTTTGTAATTCGGGCTTGCAGCCTGTTAACCTGTTTTTCGACCTTATTCCAATCGACATTAGCCCACTGGAGTTTTGATCGAATGCCTGTAAGTCTCTCGCCTGTCGGCGTAATTGAACTACTTACATACACAGATTTTAGTTATTTAGGGCTTGCCAAGAAATAAGTTGACAATTTTATTAACTAAAAGTGCATATATATCATCATGGATGATATAGAAAAGCATAAAAATTGGCTAAAAGTTTTGGCACTGGCAGATGAATCGCTAAAACGTGAATTGGCTGCGGCTAAAGCACTTGACTTGGGCTGGGGAGGAATCTCAACTGTCGCAAGAATCAGCGGCATGTCCATTACGACAATAAGGAAAGGGATACAGGAACTTGAGAATTTAGAGAATTTAGGACAAACAAAAAGAATTAGAAAAACTGGCGCTGGCCGAAAGAAAATTGAGATCAAAAACCCCAAAATTGTGGAAGATATTGAGGTGATTATGGACGAGAACACTGCAGGCGATCCAATGAGCTTTTTAAAATGGACGAATAAGTCGACATATACGATAGCCGAAGAATTGAATCTTAGTTTAGTGGGCACAAAATCAGTGCGGAAACCGTTAGGTTGCTTTTAAAAGAACGGGATTACTCACTTCAAGCTAATGTGAAGACCAAGGAAGGCGGTTCTGGGCCAGAAAGAGATGCCCCGTTCCGATACATAAATGAACAAGTGAAAAAATTTGTTGTGCGAGGTGACCCTGCTATATCTGTGGATACAAAGAAAAGAGAACTTGTGGGGGACTTCAAAAACCAGGGCAAAACCGGGAGAAAGAAAGGAGAAGCAAAGGAAGTCAATACTTATGACTTTCTCTCACTGGCAATTGGGGTAGGAATACCCTATGGTGCCTATGTCATTTATAGAAACGAAGGATTCGTGAATGTTGGCAGTAGCCGTGACACTTCTGAATTTGCGGTCGAAAGCATCCGGCAATGGTGGCATATATTGGGAAAAAAGCACTATCAGGATGCCAAAGGGTTGTTGATCTGTGCAGATGGTGGCGGAAGTAATGGAAGCCGTAGGAGAGGCTGGAAATTCTTTTTACAGGAATTGGCGGATCAAATAGAAATACCAATATCTGTTTGTCATTTTCCACCTGGGACAAGCAAATGGAACAAGATAGAGCATCGTATGTTCTCGTTCATAAGCATGAATTAGAAAGGAGAGCCACTTGTTACTTATGAAACAATTATCAAACTTATTAGCGCAACTACGACAAAGAAAGGTCTCAAAGTGGTTGCCCGTCTTGATAAGAGAAAATATGAAGGCGGGATAGTGTTGTCTGACGAAGATATGGCAAAACTGAACATAAAAACGCATACGCTACATCCTAAATGGAATTATTCTATTCTACCGAGAAAGGATTCTGAATTTGGAGGTTTTTAAAAATTTGACAGGTTATTTTCTGGCAAGCCCTTAGTTATTTGGTTATATGCCTGCATACACAAAAGGAAAAGCGATTTTTGTTTAAGCACGAAGGCTCTCTTATATGACAACAATATATAAAAGCTCTGACGGAGAAGCCAAAGTATTATCGCTTTATGATAATGCTTTAGCTAATCTTGGGCTCGAATTCGAAGAAACAACTGTTAATACTCGTTTTTGCGATACTCATATCATTATAACGGAGCCAAAGGAAGCACCACCGTTAGTAATCTTACAAGGTGGTAACACAGTCAGCCCAGTTACTTTGTCATGGTTTTTACCATTGACTACTGAATCTTCATTACAAGCTCGAAACAAAAATGCCACGATTAACCGCTAAAGAAGAATTAAAGAACTATACTGCACCAACACTGGTTTTGGGTGGAGAAAAAGACATATTTTTCCCTGCAGAAAAAATAATCCCGCGAGCAAAAGAGATAATACCTAATTTAATTGCCGCGGAGTGTTTAAAAGGCGAAGGCAATTTTCCTGCTATAAGGGATCTTACGTATATAAACGAAAGGATTTTAAGATTTTTGAAAGATACAATATAACCTTTTATTTGAACACGGCACTACATTCGGCTAACTGCGGATACTCGGTTCCGCTTCGCAGCACCCAAATTGCCTCGCCGTTCTTGTGGAGAGTTTAATCAACTTCCCCGAACCGGCGCATCACAACACCCTCGGCGACCTTAGGCAGGAATAGCGTTGACTTCTGTGGGAAGACCTTCTTCTCTACTTCTGTCTTATATTCCACATCTGCGATACGCATAGGTTTGAGGAAAAATGCAACCTGATAAGCGCCCCTATCCACATTTGCCATTGCATCTTCCGGACTAGCGGTAAAAAGGATGTCATCTGGCTTGCCAATAAGCGTTGGCGTGATAAGCCATTCATGCAGGCTTATTACATCCAGTCCAATTCGCTCGTCTCGCGCCTCCGCCAACTCCCTTACCCTGTCAGGGTCAGCACGCAGCAAATAGAATTTCTCGCCGTCATACATGCCCAACCGTACATCATCATTGCAGCACTCACGGAGTTTCGTATTGATAGTGATCATTGCATCCTCGCAATTACACCCATCATAACTTTCGACATCAAAATTAGCACGTATTCGTGTCCATAAATCTGCCTCGTGGCACTGCTTTACACATCTGTGCCAGGGCAGCAATACAAGCGCTCTATCGCCACCTTCTAAGAGCATCATCAACGTATAGTCTTCCACTTGATCTCTACTCAACTGATATGATGCGGTATATCTGTGATGCCCATCAAGGATCATAACTCTTTTGTCGGTCATCAATCGCATAATCTTGTCTATAAGCGCTTCATCGGAAACTTCCCAGAGCAAGTGGCGTGCACCATCTAATACTACATCTATAATTGGCTCGTTTTGCGCATCTAGCTTCAAATCCGGTCTGTGGAAGCCCAGATAATCCTCGAATATGTTGTTTAGCTCATGTCCTGGCATGTTGTATTCCGCAATTATCGGCGAGAAGTTCATATCACATTCCTTCATCAGATCGTATCGCTCCTGCGTGCTCGACTCGAATGTCTTTTCGTGTCCCAATACCGTGCGTTCATTGAGCTTCTCTACTTTCATCAGTGCAACTAACCCAAAAACGAAATAGGTATCTTTTCGGGCTTCTTCCGGGATTTGTTCCATTATCGCTTCTGATAGTCTGTATCGGATCCCATAGATGTAGAACGAGCTCTTTTCGGTCTCTATTAACGTCCCATCACGGAAAAAACGGGTGAGATTCTGTTTCGCATAATCGATAAAATCAGCCTTCTCTACGCCTGCTCTCCTTGTTGTGAAATTGACCACATTGTTTCGCTTCGCGGAATAAATGTCGTACCCTGATGCATCTACGGTATCGTAAACTGGGCACACAAGTTCTGCACGGTTATCCAGTTTCGGGTTCAGTATTGTCGCCTTAAAGGGTTTGAGTTGCATTGTAGTATAGTATCTCCAATATTTTTTATGTGCCTTTGTTGCCTTATAATTTAGCATCACTAACTAACTAACTAACGAATACAATCGGGGTTTTTGTATGGCTAACCAAGAAAGCATAAAATCCAACTAAAACTTGTTATATACACAGATTAACGCAGATTAACACGGATTCTAAAGATCTATAACGTCAAACTTAATTAAATCCGTGTCCTAAATTAAATTTATGGATAGAAGTTATACGTTATATACAAATGAATTTCCGATTGATCTTTGTCATGGACTTGCTTGATGGCGTGGTAGTACACGCGAAGCGAGGCGAACGTGATAAATACGTACCGATTCACCGTTTCAGCTCTATCGTTACGTCGTCAGATCCTGTTCGTGTGCTAGAAGCGCTAAAGCCCCGGGAAGTTTATATCGCGGACCTCAATAGGCTCATGAACACTGGGAATAACAGACCGATTGTGGAAGATCTACGAGCTCGAAATAGTGATTTGACGATTATGCTGGATTATGGTGTAAAAGGAATGGGCGATCTGAAAGAAGCGGTTGCTGCGGATCTGGCAGATAAGTTCGTTTTAGGTACAGAAACCAGTTCCATTGAGCTATTAGAGGTAGCATCTAAAAGCTCAAGTGATATAATTGTGAGTGTTGACCTTTTCAATAACGAAGTGCTGACAAGCGATACGAGGATGAAGATTGAGCCTCTACAATTAATAAAAGAGCTGAACAAGTATCCTGTACGGGACGTGATTCTGCTGGAACTGAATAGGGTAGGCACGAAAAGCGGGATAGATTTTGAGTTCCTCGCTCGTGCAGTTGCGCTCTCGGAACATAATATCCTATGCGGTGGAGGAGTGCGGAATTGCGAAGACGTATCTAAAATGGCCGAGATCGGTGTAAAGGGCGCACTGGTCGCTACTGCTGTGCATGATGGGGGCATACCTGTATTTACATTATAAACGCAATCGCTCAATATAGACACAACTTGAAATTGGGTTTTTAATCATAGAATATCAACGACAAAACTTGTTTTGCCTTCTCTCCCTCCTTGAAGTCCACCTTTTTAAAGCTCTAAATTTATTATTGGAATCATGGGCAAGACGGCAAATCAGACGAGTTAGACGAATTAGACGTAGATGTTGATCTTGCATCACCTATTTTTATAACCTGAGAAACATTGAACCGACCAAAATAATCCTCAGAAATAGCAGCCGCTTCTGTGCTCTTATTCAGCCGCCGTGAGTCAAAATCAGTGTCAGAGGAATAGATTCCGCTTCCGTGCTCTTTTGAAGGCAAATGCTTTTGTTCTTTGTCTCTAAGTTCAAGAGTTCTTCGGACTCGTATATGCCACTGCCATGCTCGGTAACGCTCATGCTTGTTCCTGGCACGCCACCCACAGTCGTAGATGCGGAGGCACTTACAGCGCCTTTCTCGGCACATGTAATTGTAACTACATTCTTGAGCGTATATGGCTTTTGCTCTGTGGATATGTCTTTGCTAACCATAACAAAACCTTCGCCGGTTACGCCACCACTTTCCGTAAAGGCGAGATCTCGCGAATCCGGGACCTTAACCGTTATTGTTATCGTTCCGGATGCTGTGCCCATGGGGAGGTCACCAATAGTCCAAATGTTATTTGTGCCGGCATCTGGAGCAGGAATGGCAGAGATGAACGTTATTCCTTCTGGGTAGTTTTCGGTTATCGTGACATTTGTTAGATCCACCCTACCCTCATTGGAGTAAATTATAGTATATGCAATATTTCCACCAGGAGCGACAGTAGTCGGCGAGCTTGACTTTTCAATCGCAAGCATCGGTGGCACTCCTGGTCCTCCCTGATCAACAATTACGCCATTTGCAATGTCATCATCGTCTCCCCATCCACCGTCTACAAGCGTGATCGTGATCTCATTATCGCCATCGTCGCTACCCATCGGTATCCGGATCCATCCACCTTCAGAAGCCTGATATTTCCAGTACTGTGTACCCACAGGGACATTATCCGGTAGCGTTATTGTTACCACTACGGTCTGATTTGGTGTGAGCCCGGTTATGTTGAAGGAGAATAACCCATGAGGAAATACGAGCTCGGGTTTTCCTTCTTCTGGTAGCGTGGACTCGTCAACAGCCACAAGGTCCTCTATCGTTCCCGAATCGGTATCAAAGCATGCGATTCCTGTGCCCGTAGCTGTTTCTACGCATACCGGTACCGCAAAAACAGTCGTATCCTCTGTATCGGAATCCGTAACTCCTTCATCACAGGAAACATTAACGATATTATGCAGCACTGTTCCGTTCGGAACAGACGCATTAACGGTAACAGAGATATTTATCCAGCTCGTCTCGCTGACATTCAGCGTTGGGAATTGCCACGTGTCATCACCGGAAGAAGGAGCGGGCACAGCCGCGACGAAGGTTACGTTTTCGTCATAATTCTCTGTCACGGTGACATTGGTTGCAGTTGCATTACCTGTGTTATTCACGCGAATGGAATAGTTTAGTGTGCCGTTAGGTGCTACGGGATTCGGACTACTCGTTTTGGTTATTGACAATCCAGGCACAAAATGCCCTGACAAAGGATGCCAATCGCCCCCTGTTTGTATATTCCCTAATGAGTTATACGGAAGCGCAGTATCCCCAAGCCCATCGCCATCGTTATCTACGCCTGCATAATCAGACCAATAGTTACCGCCAAGATAAGGTCCGCCGGATTATGTTCATACCAGGAGTTTTTGTTATGTTCCATGCGTTGTTGCCGTCATCACGAGCATTATTCATGTTCTCAAAGTAGTTGTTGTAGATTCTGTTGTCGCTAGAATATGCCACATTGATGCCGTATCCGCCGTTGTACGATGCAATATTGTTGGTGAGCATGCAGTTACTCGATAGGCCTAGGCAAATGCCGTCCCCACCATTGTTCGATACGTTGTTGAAACTCAGCGTGCAGTCGCTTGATCTGAATAGGTAGATGCCGCACCAACCAATGTTCGATACGGTATTATCGGAAATGGTGCAGTAGTCCGAGTTATAAAGATATATTCCTCCGCTATCGTTTGCATACACATCTTGCACTGTGAATCCGATAAGATTCACATGATCTGCGGTCACTTCAAATACCGGGTCATCTGGATCTAATACGTTCACAATCGTCGAATCAGCGCCATTCTCTGATTTTATTGTCAACGGCGCGTTCACATCCACGTTCTCGGTGTACGTACCGTCATGCACAAGGATTGTATAACCATCGGCCGCACTGTCCACTGCATCTTGAATCTTAGCGAACCCGCCTTTGAAGTTGCCCGCGATATCGAAGAGCTCGACCGGCGCGGGGTCCATCTTCGCAGAAGCTGAATTCTTTGGCGTTGGTGTATCTTGCACGAAGAAGTCAAAAGAATTATCATCTGTGTCTTGCGCGGGAGCATAGCCACCTTTCAACGACTTCCGCTCGATGCTTTCGCCCTCTGCTGGTTTAGCAGCATTCGCGGTTTCGTTTGTTGTTGCCGTGCCCCAGCCAACAGTATCAACGATGCTGCCGGAATTATTCAGGCGACACAAACCATCACCCTTTTTTAGCGCTATTTCATCTTCTAAATCCGCGTCTGGCCAGGACTGATTGTCCTTCCCTGTTGAGAATCCGGCATCTGCTATTAAATAGAATCCACGTGCCGGTATCATTGCGCCTGCGGAAAGCGTGGCATCGGAAATATAGGTTGCCGTATCAATAGTCCAGCCCCCGATATTTATATCTGCCTCTGTTGGATTATAGAGTTCTATCCATTCGCTAGCAGATTCATTTACGGCATCCGGATAAACCGCACTTATCACTACATGCGCCGGCACTTCTTCCGCTATCGCTATCGATAGCGCCATGATTGCAACTAGAATGAATAATACTAGCAAATCCCGTAAAACCATCTTCACTTTTGCATTACTCCTTTTTTGCCGACACCTTACTCTCTTCCCCCTTCATAAAGGGAAAATAAGAAAGAGCTTTTTTTTTGTATAATACTACACAGAAGATAAGATATATGTAACATATCGATTTATGCCATTATATCCGGGGAAGAAGAAGGAGCATCTACTCAAACACCATACTTGTGGCGGATGCGAGTTCTCTAGGTTTTATTTTCAATCAGTTTTGGTGGTTCTGGATAAGAGGTCCATCCACGGGGAATTCATGGACGATAATGCGAGATTGGAGTACAGATAGCATGTGGACATGGTACACGAGTTCTGCCGACGTAGGTGATACTATCATCTCTGTCAGGATACGGGATGGACATCACGAACCAACGAGCAGTTATGACCTCGCGGATTTTTATGAGTACACGATTGTATCACCAACATCAACACCAGGTTCATGGTCTGAAGTGGATTCCGGAACGACAAATCGTCTAACATGTGTCTGGGTCGCTTCTGGCAGTGACGTTTTCGCTGTTGGCTATGATGGTGCAATCTTGCACTACAAAAGGTCTAAGTGAAGCTGGAAACATCTTATAAAACATACAGAATAACCGGTATCGTGACCATACTGATCACAGTGGTAATGAGAACAACAGAAGCGACCAAAGAAGCGTCTCGTTCATATTTCGATGCTAATATCATCGCCATAACAGCCGAAGGCATTGCCGCTTGTAGTAATATGATGTCCCTTGTCAATCCATCTATGGAAAACAGATTGATTATCACAAAAGCGATCGAAAGCCCACCCAGAATCTTGAATACCGATGCGAGACAAGCTATTTTTGCGGCCTCTACCTTTATCTCTGTCAGTTTATAGCCGAGCACAAGTAATGCCAATGGGATAGTGATCAGCCCGATCATTTCAATTGGTTCGAATATCGCAGATGGTACGGGTATTTTTAATAGATTCACAACTAGTCCTATTACCACAGCATATAGCAGCGGTACTTTGAACGCTTCTTGTAGCTCGTTTCTATGGTGTATGATATAAATGCCCAGGCTGAAGATGATTAACGAGTTCATCATATCATAGACCACTGCTCGTGACAAGCCGTCCATCCCAAATGCGAATAAAGCAACGGGATAGCCCAAATAGCTCGTATTGCCAAAGGTCATTGGCAAACACAACCCGTTTTTGTCCAACTTTGTTAGCTTTAAGATCAATAAAGCTAAAAGCGCCATAATGAGTATAATCGCTAATGCTGCTACCGCAATTGTGCTAAACTCGGTCAGGTTGATGTCACTGCGTGCAATAGAGGAGAAGATCAAACATGGGGCGGCTAGGTATACAATTAGATCAATGAACGATTGCATATCTACCTTTTTTTTGATTTTACCGATCGCATAGCCGACGAAAATGATTGTGAATACCGGGATTACTGTCTCTATTAATTCTTGCATGGAGTATAAAATAAAATTAACGGCTATGATTAAAAATCATTGGAAAATGATAGATACAGTTCTGGCAAATGATTATTATTTGTGAGTTCCCCTATATATGTAAGCTTTCTTTTTAAAGCACTGTTTATGTTATGTAACTATGATACAGAAAGAAGAGATAGAGCATATGGGGTGGTTGGCGCGGATAGAGCTGAGCGAAGCGGACAAGGAACTATTTGTGAAACAAATCAGCTCGATATTGGACTATTTCGCCGTTTTGGATGAGGTAGAGACCGCAGAGGTAGACCCCACGTATCATGTAATCGGTATAAAAAACGTGGTACGAGAAGACGAACCGAAAGGGTCGTTGAGTCAGTCCGAAGTGCTACGAAATGCCGCTAAGAAAGAGGATGGGTATATCAAAAGTCCGAGAATACTATGAGTGATAAGATCGAATTGGACTATAAAGATATTAAAATCGAAATATCATCTGAGTTTAGAAAGGGTGATGCGGAGTCTATAATGTTTATACCGGGGCTGGGATGCTCCAAAGATTCGTTTAAAGATGTGTGGCAGTCACCGGGGTTTGAGCGATATACGATTTTAACGTTCGATTTGTTGGGTTTTGGTGATTCTTCTAAACCCAAAGCGTTTTCCTACACTATGGAAGACCATGCAGAGATCTGCAAGTTGATCATAGAAAAATTATGTCTCGATAAGATCCATTTAGTTGGTCATAGTATGGGCGGAGCGATAGGCCTGATTCTGATTGAAAGAGTCCCTTCGCGGATATTATCGTTCACCAATTTAGAAGGTAATCTAATCGGTGAAGATTGCTCTTTCAGTAGAGATGCGGTTAGATACACGGTAGAAGAATTTGAAGCAAAGATTTTTACGGATTTCAAATCTCGGATTAAATGCACTAAAGATTTTAACCAACAATATCATGAGTGGCTTTCTGAAAGTGATCCATACGCATTTTACAGAAACTCCGAATCGTTGGTGAAGTGGTCTGATAGCAGAGAGTTATTAAAACGATTTACAGACTTAACGATAAAGAAGTGGTATGTATTTGGAGAAGCGAACAAGAACTTACCGGTACTAAAAATGCTTGATGACGTTCCGAAAATAGAGATTGCTCATGCCGGGCACTTTATGATGATTGATAATCCAAAAGAATTCTATCGTGAACTCTTCAATGTCTTAGCTGGCGAGCGAGTTAAGTGCTATTAACGTTCTGAGTGTAGTAGATGTATACTCCAAATGGGCTGTTGGTGAGTGTGTGGGTGGCTTTGAGTTAAACCTAGTACGGCAAAGTGTAATCAGTTCAAAACCCGTAATAGTCTATCATGGCCATTTACAAATTCCATATGATCGTGTTTTTTCGGGTGCATAGCAGCTACTATAGTGACGTTGCAAAACTTTTGGGTGAGGGAAGTAAAGTTTTATATCAGAAAAGGTTACACATTTTAGATTTTGTATTTTACCGATTAATAACATTGATGTCATATTACAATAGACTGCATGTTTATCAGAATAACGCCAATAGTCATTTGATAAATCATCTATTCCGGGAGATAGCTGCTTTAATGGAAATTTTGATTTGCCTTTTTTCTTCTCAAAATCTTTCAATCCTCTAAAGAATTTAAATGTCCATGAAATATC
>QENH01000139.1 GCA_003336485.1 Candidatus Methanophagales archaeon | reverse complement strand
TAATAACGGGTTAGAGAGTAACCACCGCAGAACAAGAAAGGGGATACGAGAGCGTACTGGCAGGTCGGAAACGAATAGTGAGATGGAACAATTTGGAGACAGCGAAGCGTTTTTGATTAAACTTTTTTTAAAAGTTTAGTTAGCAATCCTCTCAAACTTATGGAACCCAACATATCAGAAAGAGATATTACATGATGTGAACGACCTTGGTTATTCCTTGAGTCCGTTTATAAATGATCTTCCAAAACTACGAAAAGAATATCGCAAATCTAGAACTGGTCCCGAAATACATATTGCTGATGAAAAAAGGATGGGCATTCTGGAATATTTTATACACGTTTTAGAATCGGCTAAATCGTCCGACGAATTGGTCGCTACTCTTCAATCCATATTAGGTGTAGAGGATGATATGGGGACGGTTTGCTTGTGCTGAAAAAATCCAAGCCTATCTTGACGGCATGGGTAAAGAAGCACGAAAGATATAAATGTGGGATACCCTTTTTATATCTTATGGACCTTGCCGACGGCATAGTGACCGAAATATTCAAGCATGATAAAGAACTCGCACCGTTATTAACATCTATACTCAAACAGAAACTCGGTATTAGCATAGGCGAATTCAGTAAAAAATCGGGCATTCCTGCAAGTACGCTTTACAAAATCATCTCTGGAGAGCGGGATCCGAACTTGCGTACATTCAGAAGGATAGTGTTTACGATAAAGGAGCTAGAAAGTGGCCATGCAGAGACGGAGAAGAAATTTATCGCTATTGTTTGCTCGCGCGGATGCTTGGACGAATTAGAAAAAGCGACAACAAAAGTCGGAACAGATATTTTTGACCTCAAGGAATATGCGGTTACGAGCATGGAAGAAGCGATAATAGCAGCGATAAATGCGGAACGGGACGGTGCATCAGCACTTGTATGTGCTCCAATCGTCAGTTCAACAGTGGAAAAGGTGGTTAGTATCCCAGTAGCAACGATAAGGCCAATATCAAGTGTTGCTCGTGCTATTGAACTAGTTGCGAAGAAAGTGACTTAAACCTCAGACCTTGTCTCTCCCACTCTCCATGCGAAAGAGCCGCTGAAATTCGGGATGTATTATTATCACCCGTTCCATATGTAGATAATTATTATGAGTAACAATAAAAAGAAGATGAAGCGCAAAGATACTATGACTAGCGAAGAAAAGAAGATGCCGCGCAAAGCGTACGAGCGCGAGCTTGCCAAATTGGAGATAGAGCTAGTCAAGCTCCAGGGTTGGATCCAACACAAGGGCTTAAAAATTGTGGTGATCTTTGAGGGGATTGATTCCGCCGGAAAAGGCGGCATCATCAAACGCATCTCTTACCGGCTCAACCCACGTGTTGCCCGTATAGTTGCGCTGCCAACGCCAACCGATAAAGAAAAGACACAATGGTATTTCCAACACTATATCCCTCATTTACCTTCGGCGGGTGAGATGGTGCTGTTCGACCGGAGCTGGTATAACCGGGCTGGAGTAGAAAAAGTGATGGGTTTCTGCACGGAAGAACAATACCTTGAATTCATGAGCACCGTCAACGAATATGAAATGGGTCTAGTTCGCTCGGGGATTACACTGATCAAGTATTGGCTGGACATCAGCGGTGAAACCCAGGAAGCGCGTTTTGAGCAGCGCATTCAGGACCCGCGCCGTCGTTGGAAGCTGAGCACGATGGACCTGGAGGCACGCACCAGATGGGTGGCCTACTCAAAAGCGCGTGATTTGATGCTGAAGCACACCAGCACTCCACACGCACCCTGGTATATTGTCGATGCCAATATCAAACGCCATGCCCGTCTGAACGTCATATCCCACTTGCTCAGTTTGATTCCATACGAGGATTTAACGCCCGAACCGATAGAGCTACCCCCTCGCCAGGACGCTGGGGATTACCAGCAAGCGGATTTCTCTCAGTACAACTTTGTCCCGAAAGTTTATCCATGACACATATCTGCTTTAAAGTGAAAAAAGCCAATTTTTCCGTTTTCTCATGCTGCGTTTTCCGTGATGCTATGTGATCGACGCGACAAAAGCGTCTACACCGTCTCGAGTAGTTTCGTAGATGTGATCGGATCCAATTGCATCTTCGACTCCCATCCGGCGCATCTTGTCTCGCAGTGGGTCCCTCACATGGGAGAGGAACATAACAATATTTTTACTGTTCAGTTCTGTGTTCAGCTTTATCAGCCGATCGGAACCGGTGATGTCAATATCGTTCATGGCTTCTGCATCAATCAAAACCGTTTTCACTGGTTCCCCTGCTTCGGCAATACAGCGCTTCACCTCGCTAGCAAAAAAGTTGCAATTGAAGAATATGAGTCGAGCATCAAAGCGGAAGATAAGCAGCCCGGGAATCGTTTCTGCATCCGGTCGTCGCCTGATGTCGCGGTAATAGTTCCTCTCACCTGGCACTCTACCCAAAACTGCTGTGCCCGGATGGGAAGCCTTCTTGATCAACACCAGAAGAGAGAGGAGGACTCCCAGACCTACGCCCTGCAACACGCCGAGGGTAAGCACACCAAAGAAACAGATTATGCCCAGTGTAAACTCGGTACGGCTGAGTTTCAGTTCTTTCTTGAGTTTGGCCGTCTGATCAAGACCAGCCATCGCCATGATCACGACAGCAGCAAGCGTCGCTTCTGGCAGGTTGGTAAATAGCGGCATCAGAAAAACTAATGTCAGGATCGCCAGGATGCCGCTAACGACATGGCTGATCTGCGTCTTCCCTCCCGCCCCCATAGCTACCGATGTCTTCGACAGACTGCCTGCGGCAACAAATCCCGTGCTCAAGCCCGCGCCCAGATTAGCAGCGCCCAGGGCAACCAACTCCTGATCGGGGTCAATTTTACCGCCACCCTTCGAGGCAGCGCTTTTGGCAGCGCCAAGCGTCTCTATATAGCCGAGCAGAAGTATCGCCAGAGCGCCGGGAACAATAGTCATATATTCTGTTAGGCTCACGTCTGGCAAGCCCATAGGCGGCATGCCTGTGCTAAGCGTACCGATCACGTCAACGCCGTTAGCTGTCAGGTCCAGGACGGAAACAGCCACAATGGAAATAATAATTGTCATGAGTGCAGCCGGCAATTTCGAGACATAGCGTCCGATAGCAAAGATTGACACGAGGCTGCCAACACCGAGTGCCAGCGTTGTCATGTTGGTTTCGGGCAGCCCAGGGACAATCGCCCAGAGTTTTTCAAAGAAATTGAGACCTCCTCCTTCAATACCGAACAGCTTAGGCACCTGGCCAATGATTGTTACCATGACAACCCCCTCGAGAAAACCCGACATCACCGGGATCGAGATAAAGTTGGCTATCCAGCCCATCCTCAGTATTCCAAACACTATGAAGAATATCCCGACTGCTATCGCCATCGCCGATGTTAGCGCCAGATACTCAGCCGCACCAACAGCAGCCACTGCGCCAACGGCACTGGCGGAAATTAGCGCTGTCGCCGAATCGGGTCCCACAACTAGCGTGCGTGACGTGCCGAAAACAGCATAAAGAAACAGCGGTATTGGGATGGTATATAGCCCCATTATCGGCGGCACCCCGGCAATCCCTGCATAAGCCATTGCCTGCGGTACAAGTACCGCCCAGATGGTCAGCCCAGAAATGAGATCATAGCGCAGCCAGGATGGTTTGTACTTGGGCAGCCATCTCAGTATCGGCAGGTACCGGAGGAGCAGTTTCTTATAGTTGGATGAACTTGTTTTGTTACTCATAGCCTATATTTCCACCGGCAATGGCTGTGTTAGCCGATTGCTTTTGTCTGGTGGGGTTCAATCTGTTTTATGGCAATAGCGAAAATTATGTGCTGACTGATTAAGTGTTATGATTAATATATAAACGTAATACCTTTAGAAATAATAGGTGTTTTTATTTATGATAGAAGTAGAAGCAAAGCTTAAGATAAACAATATAGAACGCCTGACGGAACGGATAATTGGACTTAAAGGAGAGTACAAGGGCGAAAAAACCGAGCTGGATCTTTATTTTGAGCATCCGGATATACGGATTTTCAGGAGTGGAAGTGCTCTCAGGGTTAGGGATGCAAATGGCGTGTGCAGACTAACTTACAAAGGCCCGAAAAAAGATGATGTGACAACAAGCAGGGAGGAAATAGAGCTCGGAATAGAATCAGCCCGAGAAATGCAGAAAATACTCGCTGAACTTGGTTTTTATGTGCTATGCGAGGTAAAGAAACAGAGGAAGACGTACCTTCTTGGTGATTTGATTGTAACACTGGATGACGTAGAGGACTTGGGCGAATTCATAGAGCTAGAAGGAAAAGCAAGCAATGATGCGGAATATAAGGAGAAGAAGAAAGATATTTTTATGCTTCTTAATGAACTCGAACTCTCATCCGAGAAGATAAGCAAGAGGTCATATCTGGAGATGCTTATTGATGAGAAAAGGTTAAACGATACTTAGGAGAATATGTGACATTATTTATGGGTGATAGTATTGATAACATGGAACAGATCATTGCCTCAGAAGAGGAGATGACGAAACTGCTCGATGATCCCGCACTATATATTAACAGAGAACTGAGCTGGCTAAAAGTGAATGAGCGGATATTTGAGGAGGCAAATGACAGGACACACCCGCTGTTAGAGCGGATTAAGTTCCTTGCGATATGCGGTAGCAACCTCGACGAATTTTTTATGGTGCGGGTTTCTGGCTTGAAGCAGCAGTTGTTAGAAGGCGCACTCAAAGCACCACCCGATGGCATGACACCACAGGAACAGCTTGCAGCCATAAGAATCGCGGTAAAAAAGCTTCTGAAGCGATACTCAAAATGCTGGAAGGAAGAGCTAATTCCTGAGTTGTTGAATGAAGGAATAGAGATTAAAAAGGTTGAAGACCTTGATAAGAATCAACGCAATTTTATCAGAACCTACTTTGATGATTCTATCTTTCCGACACTTACGCCTCTTGCTATGGATTTTGCACACCCTTTCCCTTTTATCTCAAATCTCAGCATCAACCTTGCTGTAATCGTCCGTGATACCGAGAACAATGAGAAGTATGCTCGGGTTAAGATACCTACTGATCTCTTTCCAAGACTGATTGAGCTACCAGATAGAGGGAAAAAAACCAAGACTAAAATCGAACGGAAAAGAGGGCGTAATTTTGTCTTCGTTGAGGATGTCATTGCATCAGAGATAGATAAATTATTTCAAGGTCTGGAGATTGTTGCCACTTACCCATTCAGAATAACAAGAAATGCAGAGATAACGGTATCAAATGATCTTGCACCGGATCTTCTAACCGCTATGGAAGTAGGTATAGAGTCAAGGAGGACCGGTTTTCCTATAAGGTTGGAGACCGATAAATCAATGCCGGCTGATTTGAAGAACCTCTTTATTTGCAACCTCGGGCTTACTGACGATCTTGTATATGAGGTTAATATGCCACTATCGCTCATGGATCTCTGGCAGTTTCTTGATATTGATAGATCGGATCTTAAAGATGCACCTTTTTTACCATACCTACCGCCTGCTTTTTGTGTGGATCAAGACATCTTTTCTGCGATAGAAAAGCGAGATTGGGTCTTTTATTACCCTTATGATAGTTTCAATGTGTTAGTGAACCTGCTTAACCAGGCCGCAGAAGACCCGGATGTTTTAGCTATTAAGACCACGATCTACCGGATAGATAAGAAATCACCGGTTATAGATGCACTATTGCGTGCAAGAGTGAACGGTAAAGATGTGGCTGTACTTGTAGAGTTGAAGGCGAAATTTGATGAGGCGGCAAATATACATTGGGCAAAGGTTCTGGAGGAAGAGGGCGTACACGTGGTTTATGGGCTAACAGATCTCAAGGTGCATTCAAAGATACTTCTTATCGTGAGAAAACAAGGTGAGAAGATCATGCGTTATTCGCTTATAAGTACCGGAAACCTGAATGCAGTTACTTCAACAATCTATGCGGACCTCGTTTATCTAACCTGCAATCTCGAAGTTGGATCAGAACTTACTGAACTCTTCAACTTTCTCACCGGATATGCACAGACGTGTAACTATAATCGTCTCGTGGTTGCTCCAGCGACGCTCAGAACAGAGGTTATAAAACGTATCGACAGGGAGATAGAGGCACATAAATTGACTGGAGATGGCTACATAGCCTTAAAACTCAATGGTCTTATTGATAAGGGCATAATTCAAGCGCTATATCGTGCTTCGATCGCGGGTGTGAAAATCAAACTTAATGTGCGTGGTCTTTGCGCTCTGAGACCGGGTCTAAAAGGCGTGAGTGAAAATATAACTGTGACCTCGATAATTGGGCGATTCCTTGAACATGCAAGGATATATTACTTCAGAAACGGAGGAGAGGATAATGTTTTGATAGGCAGTGCGGACATGATGCCAAGAAACATCAAGAGACGGATAGAAGTACTCCTTGTCGTGCCCGATCCGAAACTAAAAGAAATAATAATCGAGGATATGCTGAATGTTCATCTGAATGATAACGTAAAAGCAAGAAGGCTTTTATCTGATGGCTCTTATGAGCGCATAACTCCTGCTCCTGAAGATGCGCGTTTGAACTCGCAGACATGGTTGATAGATAACAGAGGAATCTGGCATGGAGACTCATGATTTTCAAGAGGAGAGATATAAATGGTGAGTAGGCTATTTTTTACGCTGCTTGAAGACAGGACTCACCAGGATCTGATCCAAAAGGTATCGGAATCATACCATATTGCACATGACCCGCCTACTACAATGAGAAAGTGCTATTTTGATTCTTTTGACTGGTTACTCTACAAGGCGAACCTTGTTCTTTTGAAGCAGGACGATACAATTTACCTCGAGGCCCGAAAATCATTTGAAGTGGTGGCAGAATGCCCTTGGCGGAATAAGGAAGAGGCACGGTTCTGGTGGGACTTTCCTGATTGTGAGCTGAAGACGAAGTTGAAGGACTGCCTGGATGTCAGGGCACTTCTACCATTTTTATCCTTTGTGCAGAAGAGAGAAAAGCTCAATATCCTGAACAATGATGAAAAGACGGTACTGCGGCTCTATCTTGATGAGCGCAAGCTAAACGGAGATGTCTCCTCTACAGAACCCCTCCGCACCGTTACGCTGGATCCGGTCCGAGGCTATGAGGATGAGTTTCGTGATTTCTATCAGTTTTTAGTGCGGTTCAAAGTGGCTGAGCCATCTGAGACTCTATTTGACCTGATGCTCAAGCAGACCGGAAGAAAAGCCGGAATCTATAGCTCCAAAGTTAAGATCGCTCTCACGAGGGATATGGGCGGTAGTGCAGCCACAAGGGAGATCTTGATCTGCCTGTTAAACGTCATGAAACAGAATGAGGATGGGGTCATCAAAGATATAGACACCGAGTTTCTCCACGATTTCCGGGTGTCCGGGCGTCGAACACGTTCTGCTCTGAGCCAGATAAAAGACGTGTTTCCGGATGCAGAACTCGATCGATACAAGCAGGATTTCCGGGTTCTTGGGCAGTATTCAAACAAACTAAGAGATCTGGATGTGTATCTGCCTAATAAGGAGCAGTACCTCGCCATGCTGCCCGAAAATATCAGACCTGGTCTCGATCCGTTTTTCATGGATTTGGGAAAGCAGCGTGAAAACGAGCTGATACGATTTGTTGAACTGCTGCGCTCTGATTTTTACCGGCTGCTTGTCTGCGACTGGGAAGCATTCCTCGTTTCTGATGCGGCACATGAGGTTGCCAGAAAGCCAGTAAATGCGGAAAAGCCAGTGATAACGCTTGCCAAAACCTTCATCTGGAGACGGTACAAAAAGATCATGAAGGCAGGAGCGAAGATAAATAACGATTCTATGGACGATAAACTACACAGCCTGCGGATACAGTGCAAGAAACTGCGTTATCTCTTGGAGTTCTTCGCCTCTCTATTCCCTTCTGATGAGATTACTCTTTTGACAAAGCAACTGAAGCAATTTCAGGACAATCTGGGCGAGTTCAATGACCTCTCGGTGCAACAGAAAACATTGAAAGTGTTCCTTGATACGATCGTGCCCGAATCGGATCAGGCGATACTCGTTGCGGCCGCAATCGGTGGTCTGATCACGAATCTGAACATGAGACAGCAGCACGTGCGGGCTGAGTTCTCAGATCAGTTCCGGCTGTTCGGACAAAAGGAGATTACAAAACTATTTAAACAACTTTTTAAAGATGATGATGCGGTATTAATCACAAAGGAGGATTATTAAAATGACGATTCTGGCATTCTACAGTATAAAAGGCGGAGTCGGGAAAACGGCTGCCGCTGTCAACCTTGCATACCTCTCTTCTCGTGATAGGTTCAGGACATTGCTCTGCGATCTGGACCCACAGGGCTCGACGTCATATTACTTCAGGATACGAGCACCCAAGAAGTTCAATTCCAAGACTCTGTTAAAAGGCGGCAAGAAGGTTGACAGAGCCATACGCGGGAGCGATTACGAGAACCTGGACATCCTTCCGTCTGATTTTTCATACCGAAAGCTCGACCTCGCACTCGGTAACAGGGCACGCACTAAGAAGTGGCTCAAAGAGCTGTTAACTCCATTTGAAGATGAGTACGACTTCATATTCCTTGACTGTCCTCCAAGTATCACCCTGCTCTCAGAGAACGTCTTTTTTGCCGCTGACTATATCATCCTACCGTTTGTCCCTACCCCCCTTTCCCAACTCACCTATAAGCAGTTGCTAAAATTCTTCAATAAATCCGAGCTCGACCAAACCCTGATCATCCCGTTCTTTTCCATGGTTGAGCAACAGAAAAAGGTACACCGGGACGTCATCAGGGAGATGGCAGAAAACGGGCAGTTCTTGAAATGCATGGTCCCTTATGTCGCGGACATCGAGAAGATGGGTATTTACCGTCAGCCGGTTGCCTGCACGCAGCCAACTTCAAAAGCCACGTCTTCTTTCGAAGGACTCTGGAACGAGCTAAAGGAACTTATTATCCGTAGAACTTAGAGGTGAAAGGAACGTGAAAAAGGACGAGAACGGGCATAAAGAGATCAAACCTTTAATCCTATCGGCAGGAGAACATCCAAAAATCGCGATTATCGCAGATGTACACGGCAACTTGCATGCCTTAAATGCCGTGATGGATGATGCGAAGAGGCGTGATGCAGAGATCTTTTTAAACGCAGGAGATTTTCTTGGATATGGTGCATTTCCTGATGAGGTCGTTCAGAAACTATCATCAGAGAATGTCCATAGCATCATCGGTAACTACGATTTGAAGGTGCTAAGAAAAGAGAAAAAGAAGAAAGGAGGTAAAATCAAGAAGCAGAAGCAGATCTCTTTTGATTTCGCTGGTGAAAACATATCCGAAACTTCGATTCGATTTCTTCGCTCATTGGATCGTGAGATGAGGATCAGTATAGGCGATAAATCCCTGTTGATGGTGCATGGGAGCCCGGAATCGGTTGAAGAGCCCCTCTCGCCTTTCACTTCGGAAGAGCGACTGAGCGAGCTCGCTTCTGTTGCCGGTGCAGACGTGGTTATCATGGGGCATTCGCATCGTCAGTTCAAACGAGAAGTGGACGGTGTATCGTTCATAAACCCGGGAAGTGTTGGAAGGCCGGATGATGGCGACAGGAGAGCTAATTATGCTATTCTACATACCAACTCATTTTACGTCGATTTTATTAAGCTTGATTACGATGTAGAAGGCGCAGCAGATTCGATACGAGCTAGTGGGCTGCCGGAGAACTTCGCACAGATGCTGCTTCGTGGCGTTTCGCTTGATACTATCTTTGAAGCAGAGGAGGAGGCTATGATGGAAAAGAGAGGAGAAAAAGAAAGGGTGTATGAAAAGAGAGTGGAGCAGACACGAGAGATTGCCGGGATGTATGATCCGGATCAGGAGCATTCGAATACTGTTAGGAGGTTGGCACTTGAACTCTTTGATAAACTGAGTGATCTGCATTCACTGGGAGAAGAGGAACGCTACTGGCTGGAATGTGCCGCAATTCTACACGACATCGGCTGGTCTCAGGGTCCAAAGGGACACCACAAATCCTCGCTGAGACTTATACTAAACGAGCAAAAATTCCCGTTTACGTCTGATGAGCGGTACATCATAGGCAGTATTGCACGATACCACCGAAAAGCAAAACCAAAGAATAGTCATTATCATTTTGCAGCTCTCAGTCAGGAAAAGAAAGCGAAAGTTAGAGTTCTCGCATCATTTATACGTATTGCCGACGGATTGGATGCGTCGCACGCCGCAGTCGTTACGGATTTCGATCCAAAAATAGACTCGGATTGCGTTACTCTGGTCTGTTTTGTCACAGGCGATATGAGCCTTGAGAGCGAGTCTGTCCTAAAGAAGAAAGACCTATTCGAGAGCGTAATCGGGAGAAAAGTTATCGTACAATGGCGTCAGAAGAATTGAGATCTGAGGATCGGGTTATAGCTTTTATTGATCTTGGAACAAATTCGATACGCATGTTAGTTGTGCGGATTAAACCGAATCAGACGTACGCCATTTTACGTGAAGAGAAGGAGATTGTCCGGCTTGGCGAGCAGGTTTCCAGTAGTGGCTGTCTACGACTTAAAGCGATGAAACGGGCTGTTCTGGTATGTCAAAAGTTTGTTGAAGTCGCAAATGCATTCGATGCCGATGAGATTGTCGCAGTTGCAACATCAGCAACAAGAGAAGCGAAAAACAAAGTTGAATTTCTTGAAGAGTTGAGAAAGACAGGTTTAAACGTGAAGGTAGTATCAGGGAAAGAAGAAGCTCGACTCACCTACCTTGGGATCTCAAGTGGAGTTCACATAGGCCCGAAAAAAACGATCTTCATTGATATCGGTGGTGGCAGTACAGAGATAGTAATAGGCGACCAATTTCAATACCAGGATCTGGACACCCTCGAGCTTGGTGCCATCAGGCTAACAAGACTGTTTCTCTCAGATACTGATGAAAGCCGAGTATCGATCTTTGTCTACGGACGGATGAAGCGATACGCCAAGAATAAGATGCTGAGGACAGTAGAGTGCATGAATAGGGCGAACCTAGCGCTTGCTATTGGGAGCTCGGGCACAATCATCAATTTAGCAGAAATAGCAAGAAAAATGTTCAAGAAAGGAGGCGCGAAGAGAGATCTTGTACTTGAGCTGAGGGATCTAAAGGCGGTTATCTCTATACTATGTTCTCTTACGCTCGCGGAAAGGAAAGAGGTTCCTGGTATCAACGCTGATAGGGCAGACATAATCATCGGTGGTGCAGTGATCCTTGAGGCTTTAATGGAAGAGTTTGCACTCAAAGAGATTATGGTCACTAACAGGGGTCTTCGTCATGGTTTGCTCATTGATTATCTACAAAGGCATGGCGAATCACTAGAAGTGGAAAAGATCTCTGTCAGAGAGAGGTGTGTTCTCAGACTTGGACGGACCTGTAACATCAATGAAGACCACGCAAATACCGTTGCCTCTCTCGCACTTCAGCTCTTTGACAGCGCTTTCAAGATCAAACTGCATAACTTGGGCGATTCCGAGAGAGAACTGCTGAAATATTCGGCTCTACTTCACGATACCGGTAATTTCATATCGTTTAGGGACCACCATATCCACTCCCATTACATAATCAGCCACGCAGAACTAGTGGGATTCAATCAGACCGAGATTAGCATCATGGCAAACGTCGCTCGGTTTCACAGAAAGCGAGTCCCAAGAAGGAAGGAGACGACGATGGCAGAACTCGATGGGCAATCTCAGAGGACCGTGATCATCCTCTCCACGCTACTAAAATTCGCTGAAAAGCTCGATAGAAGTCACACAGATCGTATAAAAACTGCTAAGTTTACTAGCAAAGACGATAAAAAAGTTGTACTTGCTCTACGCTCAGAAGGCGAATGTGATCTTGAGCGCTGGGGGATAGAGTCTGTTATAAGCGATTTTGAGAAAGTATTTGAAAGTGGGGTGAAACTGTACGTAATGAGGGAAAAAAGTTATGGCGTCTGAGACGATCTTTCAACCTCCGTCTTCTGCCAACGAAACATGCGTAGTGCAAAGTCTTTCATATATAATGATGGTGTGGATACTGTTTCTATTGACCTGGGTGAGGGTGGGGTTTACGAGCCTGGGTGTTTTTGTGGATTCCACGCGCTGCGAAAAATTATTTTGTCGGAGGTGAGGTTGTAGGGTGTGGCAGGTAAACTCAAAGGTATATATACAATACTCCTCTAATTAAATAAAGCGAGATAAGAGGATAAAATGCAAACCCGCGCTGACATCATACTAAAAGGTAAAGTCCAGATGGTGGGATTCCGGACTTTCATAAAGAATTCTGCGGATTCTTTGAATAATGGATCGTATAAAGGCGAGTTTAGTAGCTTCAAAAGGCAAGGTGCGGACGTTCCGAGCGAAGATGGAGCGGTCTTATCTGTACTGAAAAGCTTTGATGCTAAGGCCGAAACGATGGTTGCCATTCTAGGTTCTATGAACGAAAAGCTTGGTAGTATAGATGAGAAGCAGGATAAAACGATAGAGATATTGAAGGATGTGAAAGAGGATACGAAGTATATTCCAGGTATAAAGGATGATACGAGTAAGCTGTTAGGAAAGCAAGATAAGTCAATGGGTATCTTAGATTCTGTGAAGCAAGACACAGGCGAAATGACCGATACATTGACCTTTTTAAAAGCGGTATATCGAGAAACGTTAGAATTGAAAGAGAAATATGAAGTGCTCAGCAGGGATGTGGCTGCAATAAAGATCAAATTGGAGGCTGGTTGATGAAAGTATACCTGATAGGAAAATGTATAGCAGAGGTATAAATCACAATGTCAAATAATCGAAGTAGAAGAGGTAACCACCAAATGAGAAAAGCTGTGACATTTTTTGGCTTGATCCTGCTTTTGATTGCCATTGTACCGCTCTTTGTGTGCACCGTCTCAGCAGAACCGATCATAATAGATACCGAAAAGGGGGTTCTGGGATTCCGGACAGAGCCCGCCCGCGACCTCCCTGCCAACTGGCAGTATGTCCACGATCATCCGGACACGTCAGCAGACGGCTGGTTCGATACAAACGCTTATCCGCCAGGGCAGGGCAACGGCTCCTTCTGGTACGCAATCTCATTCCCTGACCTGGGTGAGTGTAAAGGTATATGGGAGACTTCAGTGCCATATACGGGCAAATACGAAGTCTTTGCGTGGATTCCCTGCCCTGACTCTTTTGACCCTTATCTTGACGAAGCTACGCCGCCAAGTGACTACCTGCCAACGAAACGTGCACAGTACAAAGTCTTTCATAATGGTGGTGTGGCTACCGTAACTATTGACCAAAATGAGGGTGGGTTTACGAGTTTAGGTGTGTTTGAGTTTGATTCTACCGCGAGGGTTGAGCTCAGTAGCAATGGGGTTGAGTTCTGGCGTTGTGTCGCATTTGATGCGGTCAAAGTAAAATCAAATCGTTCTCCAGATAAGGTTTCTCCTTCAAAAATAAATTTGTCATCAAGAACAATTAACGTGCCTGATGATTATCCAACGGTTCATGATGCGGTAAATGTTGCAAATGAAGGAGATACAATTATTGCTTATAACGAGTTTGAAACAGTATATTATGACTATGAGATTATTAATGGTGATTTAACGCTTCAGACTAAGAATATTGCCTTTAAAGTCACCGAAGATGGTTGTATGATGAACAACAGATTTAGGATTAATGGAAGCCAAACGCAGATAGAGATTCCAACTGGTATTAGCACTATAAGCACAAGCTTTAATGCAACTGATGTAGGAAAATATATCTGTGCATCAGAGAACTTTACAGTGACCTACCCTGAGGACATGAATTACATATTAAAAAATCATAGAGTTATAGAGATGCCCGGAGGATATGACCCTGAATTTGGCGGTGGATTGCAAGTTACAAACTATCCCTATTCTCCCTCAACCTCACTTGTAACTGGAATGTGGTCGCCATATCCTCTTGACCCTGTTTGCATCTATGATTATGCCAGTAATTCTTCCAGACTTCTTAAAGTGAATGTTTCCCTTGGTGGAGGTTTTTCTTATCCCGGGAAAATAACTGCTGTATCAAAAGATGATGATGTATATCTGTTTACAGCGGAGGAATTTAGCGGACAAGGTAGTAGCATCGGTGGAAGTGGAAATCTTAGCTGGCCGATTAGTGCAATTATTGACTATCCTAATCTCGCCAGTATCTCACTACTAAATATAACATTACCAAGATCAGGTTGGATGGAAAGAACATGGACAGTAGATGGCTACGATCTCTATGCTTATGCAACAAGCACCGATAAATATTTATACTACATTAACTTAACCAATCCTGAATTTTTAGATTCGTCTAAAAATCACGAAATAATTCCTTCAAAAGTATTGCCAAGTAATGCTCCTTTTGACTGGGGATATTTATATAAACTAAACAATGACATCCTTTTTCAGGTTCACTGGGCTTCAGATAATAATAACTATGTGTTTTATAATCTTACAGATGATACTTGGAAAGTGTTCACTGCCAAAGGATGGAATGTTGTATGGCACAAGAGAGAAGGAAATTACTTTTATCTGCTCCTTAAGCAATATGAGGGATCTTATCATTATAGGTATATATTCAATCGCATTGATCTCACCAAGTTAAATAATTTAGAAGAGCTAACCACCAATCCTGTGGAAACTCTTTGGGAAAAGACATACCATAATGGCTATGCAAATTATCATCCAACACACATAGTGAACGGAAATAAGATTTGTATAATAGCGGGCACTTTTGGTTATCTGGATTCTATCCACACTTACAATTTACTTACAGGGGAGTTACTATCTGAAGAAAACCTAAATATTAATTTTCCATACCCTCATTCATCTCTACGCAACATCCAGTATCCCTTTTTAGATGTCAGCACCGTTTATGGAAGTTTCATCTTTGACATTGATAGAAAAACAATTTATCCAATAAATTTGAGCACTCTTGTAGATTATATAACCGAGGAGACAGGTGTAAGTCTCGGTGAATATGGCTATTATTCCTTTTTCCTTGTGGATTATGATGCTTCAAAAAGCAATTTGCTCGGCACGATGTATGACTACATAAATAAATCTTCTTATTTGACTTCTGTTGATTTGGAATTTGAGGCTATTGAAAACATCCCGCCAAACGCTAACGCAAGCGGACCTTATTATGGTAACGTAAGCGAAGACATCCAATTCTATGGCAATGGCACTCCAGCCGTGGGCAGAACAATTGTTGCCTATGAGTGGTCATTTGATGGCGAGACGGCTACAGAGCAGAATACAACGCATACGTATTCTGAGGCGGGGACGTATGTTGCCACATTGAGAGTTCAGGATAGTGCAGATTTGTGGAGCCCACCGAATGAGTGCACGGTTCAGGTGTTCGAGCCTTTCACGTTTGTTCAGGTTACTGATGTGCATGTTGGGTGTAAGTATGTGGACGTGAACCCCCTGTGTAAAAACCCCACGGAAAGGTCAATAGGATGGTTTACTAGTGTTATTAACGGGATAAATAAATTAGCCCCGGAAGTAGATTTTGTTTTGGTTACTGGTGACTTAGTGCAATCCGATGAACCTGACTTTTTCTACAAGTTTATGGATGTTTTAACCCGTCTTGATTCGTCTATTCGATTTTATCATATACCAGGAAATCACGATAGATACACTCATTATGGGTTTGGCGACGATCTCACAAACTATCACGATTGTGTCTTAAAAAACGGTCCACGGCAAATTCTTATCGAACCTGATAATTATACCTTTGAATATGGCGGGTATACTTTCATTGGTTTGGATTCTGGTGCTGACTGGCCTTTGGCTCATCTTTATTTTTGGGGTACCGGTTTAACAGAACCTCAAATAAATGGATTGAGGACACACAGATTTACTAATCCAGACGCCCCAAAGATCATATTTATGCACCATCCGGTATTTAACGATTACTCATTTATTCTGGGTGTTCCTTATTTTTACTGGGGAATTATTGCGAATAATCGTAAGCCTTTTATTACTTACTGCCAAGATAACAAGGTCCAATTAGTTCTTACAGGTCACACGCACGAAGACAAGATTTTTAACGCAAATGGCAAACGGGTGGGTTGGAATAGCAATGATAGACCTTTATTCATACAAACAGGAAGTGTTACAGAGCACTCGGAATACCGAGTTATTGAAGTCAACAGCTATGATGATATATTCATTCACCCATCGACAGACCAGCCAATATGCTGGAAAAAATCTATTTGGAGTGATGGTAGTGATAAATCAGTTTTACATGTATATGATTCACAAGGCAGACATACAGGCATTGATGGTTCTGGTAATGTCGTGAATGAAATTCCCCATTCCTATTATATCGGAAATTATGGCCCCATGAACCTTGAGGGGATTATATTATATGATGATACTGAGGATTACAAACTCACGGTAACGCTCAAAGACGGCTCTATACAGCCATTAGATGGGAAATTACAGCAACCAGAAAATCAATCGTTCAACATCACAATAACAAACCAAACCGGCGATTCCCTAACCACTATATCTTATAATAATATGACCTTCACAGAAAACACAACCGCAACCGTTAACCTGAACAGAACAGGGGCAAATTACACGATGGCAATAGATTATTCTGGTGATAACATAACAGACGAGGCAAAAGACCCTGATTCGATTGAAACAGATTACGCCCCATCAGCAACGATAAATACTCCTGTTAATAACTCGATCTACCGCTACGGCGATCAAATAGTCTTCAACGGCACGGGCATAGATATAGAGGACGGTAGCCTCACCAATTCATCATTGTTCTGGACATCTACTCTTGATGGCTTTATCGGTATCGACTGCGAATGCAACACCACCAACCTCACAGCAGGTACACATATCATTGAATTAACGGTCAATGACAGCAGCGGTCAGACAGACACAGATAACGTAACGCTAACAGTGATAGCACCTGATCTGGCAGTAACAAATATTGCCTTTTCAAATCCGCAACCCATAGAAGGCGAAGCCGTCACAATCAATGCAACTATTGGCAACCTCGGAACCGCGAACGCTGCTGACGTCATCGTCCAATTCTTTGATGGCACTCCAACGGATGACACTCAGATCGGCACCAACCAGACGATAGCTACGCTCAACGCAGGCGAGAATAAAACAGTGTCTGTGGTTTGGGCTACCACAGGCGAAGCAGGAGATAACTGTATCTGGGTAGTTGCAGATCCCGCAGATACTATCAAGGAACCAGATGAAGAAAACAATCAGGCAAACTGTAATATCTTTGTTGGTGCGCCAAATGTGCTCCATATCGTACAGGCACAGACCGATAGAGCGGAATACCTGG
>QENH01000140.1 GCA_003336485.1 Candidatus Methanophagales archaeon | reverse complement strand
AACGACCGTTGTTGCTGCGATTATTGTAATTGCCATAGCGCCAAGGTCTACACCAACTTTTCCATAAGCTGAAAGTTCTCCTGCAACAGTAACTGCTAAACCAACTGCTACTCCCGCTTGAGATAATAAGGCAAGACCCAAATATTTTTGAATGTATGGTTCTGCCTTCACCAATTTACTACCAATGAATGCACCGCCCATTTTTCCTATTATCCTGCATCCTATGTATATTATTCCTATTATTCCCATTTCAATCAATAAATCAGGTCTTAGTTTTAAGCCTGCCACAATGAAAAAGATAATATAGATGGGTGGGAGGATACCTTCTACGATTTCAAAAAACGTTCTACCTATCCTCGGGACTAAATTAATAAACGTTGCTCCCAAAAACATACATGCTAATATAGCAGATAAATGTAAGATTTCTGCCAATCCAATGCACATTAAAATGCCCGCCAAAGAGATTATGAGTATGCTTTCTCTTCCTTTCACCTTTTTTGCTGAATAGGCAAGTACTGTTCCAATTGCAATTCCCAATGCAACAGCACCGAAAATTTCTATCAATGGCCTGATAATTATAGAAGGAACAGAAAGAGAATCTCCTAATATGACTTTTACCAGAGCAATAGCAATTACGAAGATGATTATTGTAACGCCATCATCCAGTCCGACTATCGCTGTGGTCATCTTACTCAAAGTACCTCTTTTTGCTTTACAATCATGTAAAGCAGCTATCGTACCAGCAGGTGCAGTTGCCACACCGATAGAACCCAAAAGCAAACTTATACACCAATTATGGGTAAAAAGAAAAACGCATAAGGTAATAATTAAAAAGGTTGCAAAAGACTGGATTATTGTAATTCCAATGCTTGATTTTCCAAGCCGCTTTAAAAAATCAATCGTAAAACTCCCTCCAATACTAAAAGCGATTAGACCGAGCGTGCAATTAACTATAATATTCACCTCATAATCGCTCAATTCTACAATATGAAATGTAGGTCCCAATAGTATACCAACGACAATATATCCTACTATTGCTGTGAGACGTAATTGATGAGTTATTTTGCCTATAGCAAACCCTAACGTGAGTGCAATTCCAACCAATAGAATGACATTTTCTATTACCATACTAAATAAACTAAATATTTAATCTTCAATTGGAGTTTTTATAGTATTATAAAATTCCCTTATCAAATGATGGAGAGTTATCTCGCCCATTATTTCACCGTTTTCTACTACGGGAATTCTTCTCACCTTGTGAACTATCATTTTGTTTAAAGCATCTTCTACGTTTTCCTCGGGTCTGCATCTTATAGGATTCCTGGACATGATGTGCGCTGCTTTTTCAAATGTTTCATAATGTAAAGACTTCTTATTTGGGAATCCAAAGAATGAAACTTCTTTTCTCGGTGAAAAAATATCTAAAATATCATGTTCTGTTATTATTCCCACCAACTTTTTGCTCCCTTTGCTTTCTACAACCCAGACATGATCGCTTCCTGTTAGGGTAGCTAAAACGCAGTCTATGCGTGCATCTTCTTCTATTAGGGGCATGTCCCCTATCCTCATGTCCATGATATCTTTTGCAATGATTTCATAAAATTCCGGTATCACCTTTTTCTCTTTTGCCATTAATTATATTATAAACGAAATAACTTCGATATTTTAATTGTATATAAAAAATTCGAGAGAGCTAGCAAAGAAATATATCTAATTGATATATACAATTAAAACAGGTGCGTGAAAGATGCTTATTGAGATGCCAAGGCATACGGAAATATTCGGCTCGCTGAAGATACACGAGATGCAGCGTGTTTTGAAAATCGATTCCGGCGGCTTTGAGAATCCACGTGCAAAAGACATCCCTTTCGACAAGATCAAAGATGTACTGAGGCGTTTCGCACTCGTCATACCTGTAAAGGATGAGAATATAAATTTGCTGGACGGTGTTTTAAGAGCTATTCCTTTTGACTGCTCTATAATTGTGGTATCAAACAGCAAGAGGGAACCACAAGACATATATAAAATGGAAAAAGACGTGGTAGCTCACATCCATGACTACTCACAGCAAGAAATCCTCTGCATACATCAGAAAGACCCCGAATTGGGCTTCGCATTTTATGAGGCGGGATACGAGTATCTTCTTGATAATGATAAATTGGTAAGGAATGGTAAATCGGAAGGCATGATTGCTGGTATGATACTTGCGAAATCGCTGGGAAAAGACTTTATAGGATTTACAGACGCGGACAACTACATCCCGAGTTCTGCGCGTGAATACGTGATAGATTATGCCGCGGGATTTTGCATGGCTGAGTCACCGTACAGCATGGTGCGGCTTCACTGGCGATACAAGCCGAAGGTAGTGGCAGATAAACTATATTTCAAGAAATGGGGTAGGGTTAGCGAGACTACAAACAGGTATCTCAATCTCTTGATCTCGACCCGTACGGGATTTGAAACCGGCGTGGTGATAACAGGGAATGCAGGCGAGCATGCACTGACGACAAAGCTCGCAGACATCATGAGCTATTCGACCGGTTATTCGGTCGAGCCATATCACTTCATTTATTTGTTTAATAACTGTGGTCTGGAAGTGGAAGAGATAGCACATCAAGATGCAGCAAGTGCGGGAATCGAGATTTTTCAAATCGAAACCTTAAACCCACACATACACGAAGAGAAAGGAGAAGAGCATGTTGATAACATGCTGCTTAGCTCGCTCAGCACGATCTACCACTGTAAGCTCAGTAATGATTATGTAAGGTCGAAAGTTATTGAGGAGTTGGGCGATATCATGAAATTGGGAACACCGAAGAAGACAGTCATAATGCCATCTATTGGGGGAATAGACCCACATAGATTTGTGAGGATACTGGAAGGTACAGCAGAATCGTTTGCGCGATTTGAGCAAGGGTCTATCGAGAGAGAAGTAGAAGAGAGAGAAGTAGAAGAGACATAATAGGTGGGAAAATCACAAAGTAATAAAAGGGTAATTAGGTGTGTGGAGAAAAAACATGAAAAATGTGCTTTTTACAGATCTTGACGGAACCCTGCTTGACTTCTTCGATTATTCGTACGATACTGCTATTCCCGCACTGGAGGCTCTGGAGAGGCGGAATATTCCAATCGTATTTTGCACAGCGAAAACATTGGCTGAGAACGAATATTATCGAAAAGAGATGGGAATAAGAGATCCGTTTGTTGTGGATAATGGTGGTGCGATTTTCATCCCCCGGAATTACTTCGCGTTTCCTTTTGATTCTAAAATTAAGGGCGATTATTGTGTCGTTGAACTTGGTGCTTCTTATAAGGTGTTGAGGGCAGCATTAACGGAAATCCGAGAAGAGACAGGATTCAAGATAACCGGTTTTGGCGATATGACGGCAGAGGAAGTAGCAAAAGATGCTAATTTTAGCGTGGAAAAGGCGGAACTTGCAAAGGCGAAGGAGTATAATGAGAGTTTCATCTTTGATGAACCAAAAGAGAAGGAGGCTATTTTGTTTGAGAAGATTAGAGAAAAGGGGTTTAGTTTCACTCACGGTGGAAGATACTATAACATACATGGGAAGAACGCGAACAAGGGGAATGCTGTGACGATTCTCACACAGCTCTTCAAGAAGGAATATGGTGCGGTAAAGACCATAGGTGTTGGCGATAGTACGAATGATATTCCGATGTTGAAAGCGGTGGAGCAGCCAGCAATAGTGAAGAACAAGAAAGGGACATGGCTTGATATAACTCTACCAGACATTTATAAAGCGGATGGCGTGGGACCGGAAGGCTGGGTCGAAGTCGTGGAAAAGTTTATATTATTGACTATTTGATATTGAGGTGAGGGTTATGACAACAGAGAAGAAAAAGGGAGTAAGTAAAGATACCGTTTATCTCGTTCCGCACACACATTACGATGCTATCTGGGTATTCACAAAGGAGGACTATCTTTATATCAATCTGATGCTCATTCTGAAGGAGGTTGCAGAGCTTGTTGAGAAGACCGATTACAAATTCATGATAGAGCAGACCTTCCTGCTCGAGGCGATGGAGACTAGATCTTCGGAAGTGTTCGCAAAGATTGCGAAAGGCATAAAAGAAGGTAAGATTGAGATTGCTGATGGTGAGTACCTGATGGCGGATGCAATGATCCCAGAAGGTGAGACATTGGTGAGAGAGATCTTACACGGTAAGAGATACGTAAAGGCGAAGTTTGGGATGGATGTGCCCGTGATGTGGCAGGCAGACAGCTTTGGCCTGAATGCCCAGCTACCACAGATATACAAAAAATCCGGCTACAAGTATGTTGCATTCAGAAGAGGGTCAGCGAAGCGAGAGCCTACGGAATTCCTATGGGAAAGTTTGGACGGAACGCGGATTTTAGCTCATTGGATGCCTTTAGGTTATAGGGCCGGGTTAGACTTGACAAAGTTGGATGATAGCTATGAGAAACTAAAGGCAGTTGCGGCTACATCTCATATCCTTATGCCCTCGGGGAGTGGAGTTACGTTGCCACAGCCTGAGACCTCTGAAGTGGTGAAGGCGTGGAATAAGAAGAGCGGCAACGTAGCTAAGATGAAGATTGCAACACCACGAGAATTCTTCGATGCATTAGCGAAGGAGATAGAAGATAAGGATCTTAAGATGGAAGTAAGGAAGGGGGAGATGTATTCCGGAAAGTATTCAGAGGTGTTTCCGAATTGCTGCTCGAGCAGGATGTGGATAAAACAAGGGCTTTGCGAATATGAGAATGGGTTGCTATCTTGCGAGCGATGGTGTACTATCGGGCACTTCTTTGATGTACATTATCCGTTTGATGAGTTGAGAAACTGTTGGCGGATGATTTTGTACATGGCATTTCATGATGTCGCTCCTGGAACAGGGATGGACAGTGGCTACGATGAGGTGAAGCAATATCAAGGCTTTATCACTTCTGAGATCTCCAACCAGAGCGCGAATGTACACACTAAATTAGTAGATAAAGAAACAGAAGTAAGCGATGTTGAAGCGGGAGGCGGCGATATAGTAGTATTTAACTCACTCTCGTGGGAAGTTAAGAACTGGATAGAGATGGATTTGAATTTTGACCTGGGTAAAGTAGTAGCGATTAAAGGGTTAATGTGTGGGAAAGAGGAGATAGATGTAGAAGTAATAAAGTTTGCACGGTATGAGGACGACTCGTTAAGATATGCAAGGATCGGGTTTGTACCCACAGTTCCTGCAATGGGTTACAAAGCGTATAGTATCCTTGAGCGGAAGCCCAGACGGTACCGCTATGACAAGAGTTATATCATGGTAAGGGGAAACACAATAGAAAACAGATTCTTTGGGGTTGTGGTGGATCCCGCTACAGGCTTGATTGATGTCTCTTTAGACGGTAAAGAAGCGGGCAGAGAGATAATTTGCTCGGCAAATGAACTTGTGCTGGAGGAAGAAGCAGGCGATCTGTACTATCATCGCCAAATGCTTGCTATCCCTCTGAAGACAGAGAAAGGAGAAGGCGTGAAGTATGGTTCATTCAGTGTAAAGAACTTTTACATAGATAATAGCCCTTTGAGGCGGGTTATCAATGTTGAGACCAATTACTTCTCACTGCGATGGCCATATCGGTTAACGGATAAGCAGAAGCCACTTATATGGCGGCATAACTTCTTAGAGTGCACGAAGAAGATAATTGTTTACAAGGACATTCCAAGAATAGATTTCGTTACTACTATAGAGAATAAGCATCCAAGGGCTCGGCTCAGGGTCCGGTTCTCCACGGACATGAAATCGCTGACTTATGCCTGTGGCACCCAATTTGGCGTTGTTTCACGGCCGACAGACCAGTGGCATTATAAACCAAAAGAGAAGTGGGTTGAGGAGCCCTGTGGTGCATTCCCATCGTTGAAGTGGCTTGATTATTCTGATAGGAACAAGGGTTTAACCGTGATCCACAGTGGTATACCGGAAAATGAGGTGCGAGATGGAGACATCTATTTAACACTGCTCAGAAGTGTTTCAATGCTCTCTTCGAATGGTAAGTCAGGACCTGCAATTCCTGTTCCTGATGCAGAGGAGTTGAAACGATACACATTTAACTATTCCATTTATCCGCATGTAGGAGATTGGAGAGACGCTTCGGCATATAAGCATGCTTATGAATTCAACTGCGCATTGTATGGTCTGCAACTATCAAGTGACAAGAAACTGCCTTTGAAACGGTCATTTTTGAAGATAGAGCCGGACAACGTCATTTTATCCGCGATGAAGATGGCCGAGGATGAGGATGGAGCGATTATAAGATTCTATGAGACGAAGGGAACAGAGACGGATGCAGAAATAATTCTGTTCAAAGAGCCAAAGACGGTCAAGGTGGTGAACATGCTAGAGGAAGAGGATGAGGAAGTGAAAAAGGGGTTAAAGAAGACGGGTGAACGGATACAGTTGAAGATGAATCCCTTTGAGATAGTCACATTGAAGGTGAAATTTTAGGTAAAAGAAAGGAGGTTGAGAAGATGAAGAAATACGATCCCAAGGTTACGTCTTGGCAAATAAATGAACAAGATTTCCCCCGGGACGAGGATTCGACCGAGAAATTGAAATTCTTGCTCCGATATGCGATCCTGGCTCCTTCTAGCCATAATACACAACCGTGGAAATTCTCAATTGGTGAGGACGAAATTCTGATATTCGTAGACAAGACCCGGTGGCTAAAGGTAGCTGACTCTGACCAGAGGGAATTGCATGTTAGTATAGGCTGTGCATTGGAGAACTTGCTGATAGCTGCCGAGCACTTCGGCTATGCCCACCAGATGACCTACTTTCCAGAGCAGGGCAACGAGGAACTGGCGGCAGTGGTGCGGTTCACGCCGCAGGAACAAACTTCGGCATGCCGTGGCTGGTCTCCAAGGTGGCACAGTTGGTCGTAACCTACCTGAATATGGGTAAGGGCACGGCTAAGAAGGACTCTGGGGTGCTGATGAGTGCGCCTTTGCTTGCTGCGCTTAGCTCGCCGGCCAACGACCGACGTACACAAGTCAAAGTGGGGCAGGCTCTCGAGCGGGTGTGGCTGCAGGCTACGAACTTAGGCATCCGTTTGCATCCAATGAACAAGATCCTGCAACTCCCGGAGATCAAAGCCGAAGTGACCAAGCTGATACCGATGGGGGACGTTATGCCGCAGCTCACATTCCGCTTGGGCTATGCAGAACCTGAGACTGCGTATACACCAAGACGACCATTAAACGAAGTCTTGATATAGCGAACATAAAGTGCAATTTGGAGTGAGATCATGGATAAGAAAAAAATCCAAATATTAAGAACTTATTTTTTATTGCTATACAGACTTCTATTTTTTCCCTCTCTCCCTATTCCATACTTTCAAGTTCTAATGGCCTTCGAAAAGCTTATATACTTCACAACGCCTTATAATATTGATAAACATGAGTGAACTACCAATAGCGCCGGTAACCCGGCTAATTCGGAACGCAGGAGCAGAGCGAGTAAGTGAAGACGCAAGCCAGGAATTAATAAGGCTGTTAGAGATAGAAGCCGAAAAAATTGCGGGAAAAGCTGTAAACCTTGCAAGGCACGCTAAAAGAAAGACAGTAACAAAAGAAGACATTGTGGAAGCAACAAGATAAGCAATAAAATAAGTCGAATAATCGAGGGCGTTTTACTTAAACAACTTACCCTCTTCCTCCTATTTTTTTTATTCCATGTGCTGAATTTAGAGCTTTGATGACCTTCTGCAACATTCAAGATCATTGTACCTAAATAAATTTAATCACGAATTCTACGTCCTTTGATCCGCTCTTTTCTATCGCGATGCCAAATGTTGCTTTTACTTACCCTCAACATAGAACGATCGATAGTATCTTAGACGAATATGGGTCCCTAGATAGCCACCCCCAAAAGGCATATTGAATGCCTTCTGATGGTGGCTTCTTCTTGCTTGGCACTCGCAACAATTACTGCGACTACCATCAGAACCTTCATTGCAGATTTACGCTGCCAAGCGTACATTTAAGACACGAAATCACTCGCTCTTGGCATTTCACGCTTCATACCCTTCCTTTCTCGTACTCCCATCACCTTTTCGCCGAACAGATTTTGAGGTATTGGCTTGAAGCCTGCGAACTCAGTACTCCAAATCGCTCGCCCCTCTGTTGCAGACCTTATATCACCGGCGAAGCCAAACATCTCGGCCACTGGCGCTTCTGATTTCAGAGTTACCATGTCGCCCTCGGTCGTTATGTCCAATATTTGCCCTCTTCTGCCCTGTACCTCACGCGTTACGTTACCAAGCAGATTCTGAGGGACACTTATGTATACCTCCTGAGCAGGCTCAAGGAAAGTGGCCTTCCCCGCTAGTATAGCCCCCTGTATAGCATTCCGCACCGCGGGAATGACCTGTGCAGGTCCACGATGTATCGAATCTTCATGCAACTTCACATCCATTAGCTTTAGTTTTAAACTTCTGCACTTCTCCTTTGCTAATGGGCCCTTTGACATCACATCTTCAAACCCCTCCTGGATTAACTCCATCGTCTCTCGCAGATACTGAACACCTTTGGTCATATCTATTAACATGTTGCCTTCGAAGATGTTAATAACATTCTTTGCTTCCAGTTTTTCCATACCTGCTTCCATGAGCTTATCTCGCATCATAACCTTGTCTTTACCTACGGTTATATCCTCGCTCTGTATCTTTTTCAGTATCTCCACATCCAAGGGTTCGACAATAAAATAGAACTTATTGTGCCGGTTTGGTGATTTACCTTCCACAGGTCCCGCCGCCACTTCCACCGTCTCACGATAGACCACAATGGGCGGTGATGCAATTATAGGCACTTTCTCGTCCTGTTCTATCCGATGTGTGATTATCTCAAGATGCAACTCGCCCATGCCCGAGACCAGATGTTCGCCCGTTTCCTCATTTATATCTATTCTTATCATCGGGTCTTCCTTTGCCAGCCTCCTGATCACCTCGATCAGACGTGGCAGGTCTTTCGTGCTCTTCGCTTCCACCGCGACCGTAACGACAGGCTCACTGTAATGCTTCATACTTTCAAATGGTGTCATCTCAGCAGTGGAAAGCGTATCGCCAACTGCTGCATCTTTGAGGCCCACAAGTGCCGCTATGTTACCCGCCGGCACATTGTCTACTTCTACACGTTCCGAACCCATAAATATGCATGCCTGCTGTATTCTGTTCTTTTTATACGCGCCGGAAACAACTAATTCCTTGCCTCGACTCACGGTTCCACTAAACAGTCGCCCGGTGGCTACTTCGCCTGCATGTGGGTCCACCATAACAGAGGTCACCATAAACGCGATTTTGCCCACTCTATCGCATTCTGCCATGCCCTTACCTATCTCGCTCTCGGCATCGCCATGCCATATCACAGGAACACGATATTTTTGTGCTTCTAAAGGATTGGGGAGATGATCTATCACCATGCCAAGAACTGCCACATATGCAGGGCACTTTAGCGCTAATTCCTTCATGTCTTCCTGTTTGCAGAACTCATAGACGTCGCCAAAGCCAATTCCGCTAGCCTTCATTGTTGGAACGCTTATAGACCAGTTGTAGAGGGCAGAGCCAAAAGCGACATTGCCTTTAGCGGCATCCAGCTTCCATTCCGCGAATTTATCCTTTCTCATCCCCTGCATCAGCTTGTTTACCTTGTCTATTATCTTTCCCAGCCGTGCTTGCATCTCTTGCACATCTACTTTCAGCTCGTTTATCATACGATCAACTTTGTTGATGACGAGAACGGGCTTCACGTTCTCTTTCATCGCCTGTCTCAGAACTGTCTCGGTCTGCGGCATAGCGCCTTCTACAGCATCAACGACAACCACAGCGCCATCGACTGCTCTTAACGCCCTCGTCACGTCGCCTCCAAAGTCGACATGACCGGGCGTATCTATAAGGTTTATGAGGAATTCCTCACCGTTGTAATCATAAACCATGGATGCATTTGCAGCGAATATCGTTATCCCCCTCTCTTGCTCCAGATAATATGAATCTGTAAATAGTTGCTCGCCCGCCAATTCTTTCGATATTACCCCCGCTCCTGCAAGGAGATTGTCAGTCAAAGTTGTCTTTCCGTGGTCTATATGGGCAATGATGCCTATGTTTCGTATATGCTCCGTCTTGTCCATCAATAATTTTACCTTTTCTGCTGCTTTCTTACCTCTTGTTGCCATACTCTTATCACCTCTTTCTCTTCTCTTTATTAGAAAGATTCAAAATGTTTCGTAAAGATATAAGTATATTAATAATGTATATTGTTATCAGAACGAATAAATGCCCGGGTGGTGTAGCGGCCTATCATTGAGCCCTGTCGAGGCTCGGACTCGGGTTCAAATCCCGACCTGGGCGTTTATTTACGGTTTAACACCCTATATTTTTTTTGGCACTGTCTAAAAGCCAAGCGATTTATCACCGCGGAGATCGTCGAGGGCGCAGAGTTTAAGACGAGAGCGTTTCAATCCACGCTTGCGTTATCCGCGCGCTCTGCGGTAAAACTTGAAGATATAGCTTTTTCTATCTAGCATTCATTATATTAATACCTGTCGAGAAGACAAATAGGCGAAAAAGGGTTACGAAAAGAAGCGGTGTAAAAGGCGATAATAAATTCTCAAAGCGATTATCATAGTTTATCTACCTGCAATCCAAGCCATTAGAAGGGACTCAAGTTCTTTGTCATTAAAATTATAATTAAACTTAACTACAACCTCTTGCATATTCTTTGGTAACTTCTTGTATCCCCATAAGCACCTCCTTTTCGTCTCTTCAATACCATTTCGGAGAAAGTAATAGGGCAGATTTACATGGAAAAACGAGATGCTGTCGGCATCTCTTAAAATATCAACGCGTCTCGTGCCTCCCGTTTCATGATGGCAGACCAGAAAAACGATATCGTCTGCTATTTTTTTACTCATTTTGCACTCTTTCATTATTTCTGCCATGATCTTAGCGCTGTTTGAAGCATGGGCTTCTTTAAACTCATCGTAATCTTTATAATCTTCGCGCCTTACTTTCCGTTCCTCAATGGCTCGTTCTATATCATGACCTAAAGCAGCGATTTTTAAGGCATCATCAGCATCAGGTTTTAATTTGAGCAGCCACTCCAAAGTATTTTTCGAGTGTATTTGGTCTTCAGGAACCTGAGATTTTTTAATGATCCACTCCATCTTCTTTTTTACACAATCTATATTACCCATTTTTATATGAAACCACTATCCTCCTGATATTTTCCGTATTCGTCAAAAGAGCGATTGTAACAAGGATTAAAAGAGGTTGATTTATTACAGCCCCAAGAAATATGATAATTATCCTGACATCACGCCCCATTCTGAAATAGTACTTCCCTGGCCCAAGTTTTCTCTTCATCAAACCGTCATATTTGTCGGCTGTATAACTATTCATGAACGCGCCTATGATTGCCATAAAACCGATGAAGAGCGTAAAAAAATCACAATTTGTAAAACAAACATAATAAGTCAGCCCAAAAAGGAGAAAAGCATCAGCATAGCGGTCTAAGACAGCGTCAAACCATCCACCAAATTCGGTAACCTGGAATTTTAGTCTTGCTATTTCACCGTCACAGCCATCAATAACAGATGCTACCTGTGCCAGTATTGCGCCAGTAACTAAAGTGATATACCCCCCGAAAAAGAACAAAAAAGCGCCCAGCATAGCAAGGCTAAAGGAAAAGAACGAAACCTGGTTTGGAGTAATATCCGTTTTTAAAAGATACCTTGTGATCCTGGTTGATATGGGTCGGTTTAAGTATCTTGATATAGGCCCATCTGAGGCTTTTTTTAAACTATCTAAAAGCGTTTTTTCCGCTTTTTTAAGTGTCTTCTCATCATCTACATCAATCCAGTATTCATCTTCAATATCAAAGAACTTAGCCTTCCCCTTGCCAGCCAGCACCCTTATCCCCCCCGTTAGGGAGCTGTCGTCATCGTGTACACTTTCTTCGATGGCACTGAATATTGCAGGCGAACAAAGAAAAATACCTGTATCATAAGCGTTATATCTCTTGATATTCTTTCCTATATCTGAAATCATGCCCTCTTCGAGAAGAACTTTGGTAACATCATTAACATCAACGAGCTTATTGGTTTTAACGTTATAGTCTACAGCCAGCATAACTTCGTCATCGGCTATTCTTTCATTCTTCAGTCTTACCAGTATAGATTCGTCAAATATATGATCCCCCATCAACAGAATGAAATTTTCATTCAATAGTTTTTTTGCCTTGAGGACAGATATGCCGTTTCCCTTTTCCCATTCTTCATTTGTGATATGGGTTATAGTTATATCCCTGCTCTGGCGGAATCCGTCCAGAAAACGTTTTACCTTCTCTCCGTTGTATCCGGTTACCACATAGAAATCAGTAAGACCACTCTTCTTTGCGGTTAATATCACTCGTTCGATAAGGGCTAATCCCAGAAGTGGAATAAGGGGTTTTGAATCGCCCTTACTGGACAATCTGGTCCCTTTACCAGCAGCAATGATAATGCATTTCATAGCCTACAATACTCCAATAAATAATTTAGGATGCTGTCAAGTTTGCAACTCAAAAGAATTGTATACTTATCAGCGGCTCCGGCGTAAAGAAGCATTTTATTTTGTCGAATCATAGTACCTACGGGGAAAACAACAGCAGGCACATCAATAGGATATTCCTTGTTGCCATATAATTCGTAGGGAGCAGAGGGGATGTATATTGGACTTCTGGATCTGCAAATTACCCGCCGAGGGTCCTCTAAATCCAAAATAGCGGCACAGATGGAATATCCCCTTTCAATTTTCTTTGACAATCCATAGGCTTTGCAGATGTTAATATCTATCTCGCCAACAGCATGGTAGATAAGGAGCCAACCTTTATCTGTCTTGATGAGCTGTGACCCAGGGCCAATTTTTTCTTTCTCGTGTGGATAGAGGCCAGATTTCAGAAGTAGATTCTGGCTCCGTTGCTCATATAATTTCTTCCAACACTCTCTGTGTTTAGCAGGATTTAGCAGTTGATTAATACCCGCTTCAAGCAGGCCTATATGTATGTTGGGATGAAATCGTAACAATATAAAGAGGTCCCCGTTCGTTCGCTCAGGAAATGGGACGGCATTGCGCGAGTCAAAGGATTCCACCATACCCTGATAGCTGAAGTCCGCAAAATCTTTGGTTGTGTAAATGGCAATTCGATCGGCATTGCCACCCTTAAACGGGGCTTTTATCTTACCACACCCGACCAGCAGGTACCTATGGCCGTACTTTATAATCCGAATGTCCTCTATCCCATAAGCGAAGTCTTGATGGTCAGTGCCATCAGCACGGATCAGCGCATTCTGGAATCGGGTAAAGTGGACGCCATCTTCACTCACCAAAGGCCAGATCTCAGAAATGTAGTTTTCGAGGTAGGACCTCTCAATGCCTAGTTTCTCGTCAAAGAATCTCCCTTTTTGATAATTGCGGTGACACCGTGGCATGAGGACGACCTTGTTCTCAAACAATTCGGCTCCTGCATTAAAGACCGCCCCAATTTTTAACTGGTCTTTTTCATACCATGTAAGACCAATGTCTTGTGGTATTATGATGGGATTTTCGGGATGAGAGTCTAACTTAAAGATATAATCTCCTGATGCCATTTGAATGACCTTACCATCGCCTAGCTCTTTAATCGTGCTATTCAAAGAAGATAACATTTTTTATTTACACCTCTTGATACAGTTGTAAATGCTGAGATGCTATGGCTTGCCATGAGGTATGATTTCTATATTCTTCAGTGCGACTGACCACATACTGCCGAAATTTGGAGTCTTCAAAAAGACGAATGGCTATAGCAGCGATACCAGAGGAGTTGTATGGAAGCACAAGTAACTCATCGCATATATTTTTCAGTTCTTCAAACTTTGGTGTCCTTGAGGCAATGATAGGCTTTTTCGCACCTATGGCCAGATGAAATGAGCCAGAGGCAGATCGGTCTTCCTCATAGTACGGGAAAAGGACGATGTCCGCAGAGCTAAGCAGATAGGGAACATCTTCGTTTGGGAAGAATTTATTTGGATAAATGACATTCTTTTGAAGCCCCAGTACCTCTATCCTTCTACCTATATATTCTGCGTACTCTATATCACTCTTTGAAGCGGTTGGTGCAAGACCACCAGCCACAAATAAATACACGTCTTTGAATTTTTCTACTATCTCAACAAGGGTATCAAGGACGATGTGTAGACACTTGTGCCTCTTGATAAATCCGATCATGAGGAGTATCTTTGCATCTACGGGCAGCCCAAGCCTTTTGCGCGAAACTTCTTTGTCTTCATCGTTGAGTTCTGTTCCATGAGGGATAATATGGATCTTTTTTGATGGTACTCCCAGCCGAGTGAGTATTGCTTCCTGGGTTGGGAGATGCACGATGACCGCATCTGCAAGTGTAGCAATTCTTGCGGCAAAATCCTCATCTACACTCCATCTTTCAGAGAATTGAGCAGGTCTTACACAGTGGATGGTTATTATCTTTTTAGCTTTTTCATCCAATCCCTGGAGCAGAGTGGGTAATCTGTCATCAAAGTTGTAAATACTATATTCGTGTTGAATATGAATGACATCGAAACCCTTTGTGTGTGAAATGATAGGGTCTACATAATTCTCATTTCTATCCCAACAGGGGATCACTTCAAGTTTATCATCCTTTATTGGAGATGCTCCCTGCTCGGCAACGATCTTAACTTCTGATGCAGGGTCTGCTTTTCTTATAGCCTGAATGAGATAATCGGTATAGGTTGCTATCCCACATTGTGTGGGAAGATGAGTAGATACATAGGCGATTTTCATTGGTCAAATCCTTCGCTTTCCATTAATCTTCTCTTCTTCCTTTGATGAAATCCTCTGTTAAATGATATGCCTCATCATCGGTAAACTGCTTTGGGGGGTGTTTCATAAAATAGGCTGAAGGAGAATAGAGAACACCCCCTTTACCTCTTTCAAGTGCCAGTTTGCAGCATCTTATAGCATCTATTACCACTCCCGCGGAGTTTGGAGAATCTTCCACAGAAAGCCGCAATTCAAGGTTCATGGGAACGTCGCCGAAAAGTTTGCCCTCCATACGTATGAAACAGACCTTGTTATCTTTCTGCCATGCCACCCAATCGCTGGGACCGATGTGAACGTTTTCATCATCCAATCGATCTTTGGTTTGCGATTGTACAGCTTCGGTCTTGGACTCTTTTTTAGAAGCCAAACGGCTTCTGTCTAGCATGTTTAAAAAGTCCGTGTTCCCCCCTGTATTGAGCTGATAGGTCCGCTCAAGTTTCACACCCCGCCTTTTAAAAAGGTTGGTCAAGACCCGATGCACTATGGTGGCGCCGAGCTGGGATTTTATATCGTCTCCTATGATGGGTACCCCCTCATTTTCAAAACGCAGGCTCCATTCGGGACTGCTGGCAATGAAGACTGGCATGTTGTTTATGTATCCGACACCCGCATCCAGGGCACATTCGGCATAAAATTTAATGGCTTCTTCAGATCCAACAGGAAGGTAATTCAAGAGCATTTCGGCACCGGATCTTTTGAGTTCTCCTACCACCTCTTCTTTACTTGCCTCTCTCTGATCAGAAAGAAGGTAGGTGTATCTTTCATTGTAATTACTCATGTGCTCGGCAATGCCATCAAAAACACTGCCCATCTTAACTATGGTTCCTCTCTTCGGAATGTCCTTACAAAAAATTGTAGTGCAGTTAGGGAGTTGAAAAATGGCTTCCGATATATCCTTTCCCACCTTCCTTCTATCTATGTCGAATGCGGCTACTACCTCAATATCGCATGGCTTGTAGCTACCTATATCCCAGTGCATCAATCCGATAGCCTCTTTGCTATCCTTGTTTTTGTAGTACTCAATACCCTGTAGCAATGAACTCGTGCAGTTACCAATCCCAACAATTCCGATTTTGATTTTTGTCATGCTTAAACTTTTTTCCTCACTAATTGTCTCCCATCTTTACTGAGAGCCCCAGCCTTCCTCCCATCGGAATAAATTCCGAGGTTTCCATTTTGAGCTGAGCTGCCTCGAACATTGTTCGATATAGATGTTTTTTATTTTTTTAAATACTCCGTACTTTAGTGCTTGCTCAATAATTAGATCTTCCGCAAAATATTGTGCTTAACTTTGATTATAAAGCCCTATATGAGCTTATTTTTGTTGCGATTTTGAATTGTGAGAAAGCATCTTAAGCACGAGTGCCGATGACTTATACGATACCTTTATCACAGTACTATAAAAAGCTTTCCGATTTTTTATTTTTGATGCTTTCCGCCAATAAGGATGTTATAAAGCGATACCTCGATAATCAATCCCTAATTCCTATTGAAGAGACAGAGAATACCGCCTCAGCTTCTGGCATGTTAGGAGAATCAACTAACTTTGCTACCCTCTTTTCTCCTTTTGACTTTCTCAGATATAATCTAAAAGTAGCTGTATGACCTACTATATGCCCCCCTATGGGTCTGGTAGGATCACCGAAGAAAGCGTCTGGTTTGGCCATCACCTGATTGGTTATCATTACCACCGCATTATTTAGGTCTCCGAACTTAAGAGCGTCATGTAGGTGTCTATTTATCTTTTGCTGTCTATCAGCTAATGTTCCTCTTCCTACATATTCGCTTCTGAACTGAGCTGTCGCAGAGTCTATTATCATTAACCTCACAGGCTTTTCGGTAGCTTTTAGTTCCTCTGCAAGCTCTCCCGCCTTTTCTACCAGCAATATTTGATGATTTGAATTATATGAACGAGCAACATGTACGTTTTTAAGAACATCTTTGTAATCGAGCTCCGCGCCTTCTGACATATCTTTGATTCTATCGGGTCTAAATGTGTTCTCGGTATCAATCATTATAGCAGAACCGTTTAAACCGCCTTTTTCCGGTGGCAACTGCACATTTACTGCAAGTTGGTGTGCTATTTGCGTCTTCCCACTTCCGAATTCGCCATAAAACTCGGTAAGCGCTTGTGTTTCTAAACCGCCACCTATTAAATCATCTAATGATTTAGATCCCGTGGTCAGCTTGCCTATATTATGTCGCCTTTCTAATATTTTATCGCCCGTCTCAAACCCGCCTATATCAGCGGCATCCCTTGCGGCGGATATTATCTTTGATGCTGTCGCTTCCCCTATTTCAGCAGTTGCCACCAACTCCATAGGAGATGCTACTGCTATCGCCTCTAACGAATTAAAACCCGCTTCACGTAATTTCTCTGCTATTGCAGGTCCAACTCCCGGTAACTCATCTAAGTCCACTTTAGCTCTTCACCTCATCCGACTTAAACTTTAGCATATATACCCTCTTTATCTCAATATAATAACTTGCTTTTTTCAACGTAAAACAAAAAATAGGGTGAGGGTAGTTGTTTAACTAAAACCCCTGTCAGCTATTTTTTTATCTGTTGCTTATTTTGTTGCTTCCACGATGTCTTCTTTTGTTACTGTCTTTCTTTTAGCATGCCTTGCAAGGTGTACGGCTTTTACCGCATTTTTTTCGGCTTCTTCTTCTAACAGCCTTATTAATTCCTGGCTTGCGTCATCACTTACTCTCTCTGCTCCAGCGTTCCGAATTATCCTGGTTACCGGTGCTATTGGTAGTTCACTCATTTTTATCATTATCCTTAGGTGTTGAGAAGTATATAAACTTTTCGGATGTTCTTAGAACTTGAAACTTTGGAATAGGAAGAGAGAAAATGTATTTAAAAGAAAAGTAAAAACTATAATTATGACAGAAGAGATTATGAATAAGATTGAAGAAGCTATTGATGATGCTATTGATGATTGGCTTGAAAACATTGATTTCATAGCAGAAGAAGGCACGATTTTTTTAAAGAGGGTAGGATTAGAGCATAATATTAATGCCTTGCTCAGTTATTCTACCGGTCTATTGAATACTATTGTCGGTTCTTTTATTCACTTCCACTACAATAGAGAAATGAATGAAGAAGAAGAAGATGTAATGATTGAACAGGTAAGATCAAGAATACCTGAGC
>QENH01000005.1 GCA_003336485.1 Candidatus Methanophagales archaeon | reverse complement strand
TCCTTGAAATATTCCCCAAGAGACGCTCTTTTCACCTTGATCTCTATAAAGGCTTGTCCACCTTTCTACTTCATCATCAAACTTCGTCTTGGGCTTCATATGTTTACCATTCTAGCATGCATAATTTGTTAAGTGTTTTCACAGAGAGCATTAAGCATTATATGTATTCTACTTCCTCCAATCCCGAACTTTGGCAGGTACTCCGTAGGCTATCGAATACTCGGGAATATCTTTCGTTACTACTGATCCTGCCCCGATCACAGCACCAGTGCCTATCTTCACTCCATCGTTGATCTTCACATCTGCTCCAATCCACACATCATCTCCAATGCTCACTCCACCCTTTCTGACGATGCCCTGCTGGATAATAGGAATGTCGATTCGATCGATGCGATGGTTTGCTCCCCCAATGTAACAGTAAGCGGCTATCAGTACATGCTGACCGATTACCATTTTACCTGTGGATGCGATGCGACAATTGGCGCTAATATTCGCATGATCCCCAATCTCAATAGTTCCATCCCGGGCAGTAACCACCGTATCCCGCCCAATGAGTACGTCGTTCCCGATGGTTATCCCTGAATTCTCATCCCCCTGAACACGGAGTGTACAGTATTCATCGATCACCGTTCTATTCCCTAAGGATATCTTACCGGTGTGGCGAAAGGAAACATTGCAGCCGATAATTACCCCCGCCCCTATCTTTTTGAATAGCGTCATATAAAACACCCGCCTAAGGAAAAGGCCGATTAGTCCAGGAATTTGACCGAACAGAAGAGTCAGGACTTCGTATTTGATTAAGTTCAAAAGCCTTTTATCCCCAATGACGATCTCTTGATATTTCTCTAACTGCGACTGTTTAGTGTTCTTTAGAATCACTTCGAATGCACTGAAATGGTCACGCTCTTCATCACTGCTTAACTCCCGCAATTCCTTAGTGACGGCTTTTTTAGTCATGGATAGGTAAAAAACCCCGCCCAGAAGTCCGAGGACCACCGTCTTAGTCCTCATTAGAAGGGCCACCGAGAGGCCTAATGATCCCGCATCCCCGAGCTTAGTAAATATAAAAAAATACGCCCACTCAGTCAGGCCGATACCACCTATGGTGATGGGAATCATGGAGATGGCCAGTATAATAGGTACCCCTACAAATAGCTCCGCTAGTGGCATATGGACACCAAAAGCCAGACATCCCACGTAGACGTTGACCACAGCGACTATATAGAAGAAGAAAGAGATTATCATGGCAATCCATAACGCCCGATTCTTGCCTTTGTAGTCCATAATAGCGGATTGTACTTTCTGCAGCTTATCCATCAGCTTTTTAATAAATCTAACTTTGTTTTTTTTTTGGATAAAAATGATTACCCTCTGATCCAGAATGAGTAGGAATACACTGACATACCCCACCACAGCAATTCCAATGATGATAGTCAACCTAGCATCACCAATGGAACCCATTTTAACCAGAAAGGCAATCAGTGCCAGGAATATCAACACAGTCAATCCGGTAAAACGCTCTACAAAAATCGAGGCCATGGACACCGCCTTCTTGTGGGTATATTTACCCAGCTCATAGGCCCGAATGACGTCACCCCCCACAGAGGAAGGCATGATATTGTTAAAAAAGATGCCCACCAGATAAAGGACAACTAATTTGCCTAAGGATACCTTTATACCCTGAGCACTGAGCAGAATCTGCCATTTCCATGCACTCAGGAAGATCAGAACTGGCGTTATGGCAAAGACCAGGCCCAGAAAGAAAAAATCAGTAGATTTTAGGGTTTCGATAAGTCCAGTCAGACCGGCTTTATAGAAGACGAAGAAAATCAGCGCAAAACTGACTAAAACCCGCAGGTAAAAGCCGATCCTTCGCTTTTTCCTCTGGTTGGTATTCATCTTATCCTATTTTATGGTTTATATTATATAGGCTGTCCCAATATACAATGATAATATTCTACATACATGCACATAATATAATGGTAATCTGACAATGTCAAGATAGAACACTCCGTCTAATTGAAACGTAAAGGATCCATAGAGCATTATTTCTTTGCGATACAAAGAAATGATGGCTGTAGACATAGTGGCAAATAACTAAAAACAAGCTTTTCGACATACTTAGAATTTATTCCAAATTTAGCTCTCTGGGTTTGGGATAATCGACCAAGCGAATAAAAATCAACGCAAAAAATTATGATTTTTCAATATTTTTTTCAGTCCTCCGAGGGTCTTTGTAGAGGGATGTGTCTCCTTCAATTTTTTATATTTGAGTCTTTTTATTATCATAAAATACGGAATATTTACTAAAAGATCATATATCTTATTTTGCGTTTTAATTATGTACATTTTAGAATTATAGCAATAATTGGAAAAATGTCCTCTACCACATCCAATTTCTAAAATTTTGCTGGTCGAAGGAATATATCTAAGCAACTTATCATATATTTGACTGTCCAATCCATAATCGGATTCGCCATCCATTATACCCGTCTCTAACATAATTCTTTTTAACTGCATCCATATCGGTTCACCGTTTTCATACCATCTAAGAATCCAGAGGTATAATATGCAGAACATGCAGGATTATAAATTAGAGCAGTTCTGGAATCGAGTGCATTGTGGATTCCTAGTATTCTCATTTTTAACCTTTTCACTCACCTTCGTGTCATTTTATGATAATACTTCTCATAGAATATTAATGCTGTATCCTTTGCCTTTTTCTTTTCTTTGTCAACAACTATACTCAGTTGATTCTTTACACTTTTCCTATTTTTCCAGAGATTTTCTGATAATGAGAATAATCTTTTTTCTGAAAGATCCTTGAATTCTATACCATATTCTTCTATTCCCAGTTGTTTCATAAGGCTTCTGTTTTTAGGGGTGTAAAGGATACTGATAAATGGAGTATGCATAGCGCTAGAAAGCACGGTAGAATGAAATCTAGTGCCTACTATAAATTCACAGAGTTTTAGCAAGCCACAGATTTTATCAGGCGTATAATGCTTTGAGATCATATAAGCATGATTTTTTTCTTTCATAAGATTATATATCGCCCTTGTAAAAGGACAATCCATGGGATGGGTTGGAATAAATAGAATGAAAATATTGAATTTTTTTATTAAAGCATCTGATACATTGGCAATTATTTCTTGATACCTCTTTTTTCCAATAGAACTTTCTCCTTTTTTTAACCAAGTATCTGCGTATGTTGTAACATTTATCCCAATAAATTTTTTATTCTGTGGTATGTTGTTTTCTTTCAATACTTTTTTAATGGTTTCATCGCTACTTGGCTGTAAGTTCAATGCAGAATCAGCTTTAACAATGATATCAGTCCTAACACCGATACGGTGAAGCAGTTTTTTTGAATCCTCATCTCTCAAAATAATTAAATCCGCATTAGATCCAACATATCGCATTATTTTTTTCCCTAGGTTTGTATTCAAAGGTCCGACTCCATTATTGAAAAACACTATTGGCTTCTTTAATAGCTTTGCAACCCATGAAATAATTACCAGGGCAAATAGGTTATTATCAAGTGGATTCCATAGATGTACATCAAAACATATTGCATCCGTTATTAAAATAGTATCAGCTTTCTTGATATGGAACAAGACAGGTAGACCCAATAATTTCAGGCTTAATTTCCATGGTTTGATATCAATGGGCAGTACAGAAGGAGAAAAATTCTTAGTAATAAAAGAAGGTCTTAATGTTGGAACTAGAAATTGGGTTTCGGGGCTAATTTCGGAGATATCCCTGATTACTGACATAAGTATTGCTGCGTCCCCCGCATTATTCCCGGAAAAGGATCCTAACACCATAACAGTTTTCATGTTTTCCCCTAAAATTTACCATAAAATAATGCCCTTAAATACTTAACAGGAATACCAAAGAAATTTTTCCTGAAAATCCTGTCACAATTATAACAAGGAACTAATTTTTGATAATTCTTTGTTACCATTGCTTTTCTTAATGGAACTACTTTGTCATTATTCCAGATCTGCTTTATGCTCCCGTCATTAATATTTCCTAACTCTAGTTTACCAAAAAAATCCTGCGGGCATGGAAGAACAGTTCCATCATAAAGAATCGTCAAGGCATACCAGAGGAAAGTGCAAGGCAAGAAATTTTTAGGACTTTTATCTATTTCTATATTATAATCACCACCCCAATTATGCGGGCTTCGAACAGCCAATTTGTTGAGCGGAAGATTTTTCAAACGATTCTTAAAACCAACCCTTTTCTGCTTTAAATCCTTGCCCCCATTTGAAAACTCAATAGATTCAAACATTACGTAAGGTTTGTTTCTTTTAGTTTCTTTTAGTTTTAAAAAATTAGTGATATTAGCAATGGTTTTATCAAAATCAGAACCAACCCGGATTTTTTCATAATCTTCCTTCGTATAGCCATCGAAAGAAAAAGAGATGAAGTCAAGACCGGAATTAATGATTCTCATGGCATTTTTTTCATTTAATTGCGTAGCATTAGTAAAAAGTCTTGTGTAAATTCCATTCTTATGAGCATATGAAATCATATCATAAATTCTTGGATGAAGCATTGATTCTCCCCTATGGAAAAGGTTGACATCAAAGACAAAATCTTTAGCCTCGTCAATAATCTTTTTATAGACCTCAAAATCCATATAACCTTTTTCTTTTAGTGATTTATTTAAGCACATGACACATTTTAAGTTGCAAATATTTGTTGGCTCTATCCAGAGTCTTATGGGCAAATAACATAGGTTGGTTTTCTTAGTTTTATAACTATAGTAAGCCTTCATTAATGCTCTCAAATATCTAACTTTAGAGGTTACCATTTTCTTTGTACCGTTCTCCTGTAGCTCTTAAACCCTCTTCCAAACCTATTTTTGGTTCATAATGAAGCTCTTTTTTTGCTTTAGAGATATCAAAGGACCTATTTTTTCTAAACCAATCAATTCTTCTTCTGAATATTGGTGGTTTAATACCAAATAATTTGCATGTTATTTCACACAAAAAACTAATATAATAAACAGGCCAAAAAGGCAGGTGAATTATCTTTACATCTACATCTAAGACTTTTGCTATTAAACGAACTAACTCATTAAGCTGTGGGCATTCATTTCCTCCTATGATATACACCTGGCCAATTGATTCTTCTTTTTCTAATGCAAGTATAAAACCATTAACCAAATCATCAACATTAACAAGATGATAGCAAATGTCACCTTTTCCAAGCATAAAGAATCTTCCTTTTTTTATTTGTTTGAACAATTTTAAAATTCTTTTATCGCCAATTCCATAAGTGGGTGCTGGTCTTATTACAGTACCATCCAATTTTTTTTCTTTGAAATATTTCAAAGCAAGCTTTTCTCCCTCCATTTTGCTCTCCTGATAGACATCCCCGGGATTATATGGACTGTTTTCATTGGCTGGTGGATTTGAGATATGACCTAAGACACCTCCAGTACTACAAAGGACAAATTTCTTTACATTATATTTTAGAGAAGCATCCAGCAAATTTTTCGTGCCTTTTACATTAACTTCATAATAAAAGCTATTAGGAAATTTATAGTTTTGCCAAGCGGCTGCAAGATGAATGACTGCGTCACACCCGTTAACAGCATTTTCAACAGTCGCCTTGTCTCTTATATCGCCATAAACTATCTCAACACTCGATTTTTTCAAATCATCTATTTTACTTGTTTTTCTTGCTAATGCTCTTACATAATATCCTTTTTCTAACAGCTTCTTGATTAGCTTTGAACCTGTAAATCCCGTTCCGCCAGTAACCAATATTTCTTTTATCATTTTTGCAACAATTTTTTGTATATCTTTACAATATCCATAGCGGATTTTTCCCAGGAATGATCTAAAGCGTTTTCTCTCAATTTTTCCTTTAATTCATTTCTTAACCCGTCATTATCCAGTAGGTCTTCTATCTTCAGAGCAAGTGATTTGTAATCATTATATTTGGCGTATACACCTAAATCACCTAAAATTTCACGGTTAACAATATGGTCGAATACAACAATAGGTAACCCCGTTGCCATATAGGTATATAATTTAAGATTCGCTTCGCCTGCTCTCGGCAATTTAGGTGAAACTGCTACATCAGCTAATGATAAGTACTCAAATATTCTTGAATATGCTATCTTTCCTGTAAACGTTACAAAATCAGTTATTCTAAGCTCATCGGCCTTCCCCGTATAATACTCTTCATTAGGATAGCCAATAATTAGAAAGTGGACATCTCGCCTATTTTTACTAACCTCCTTAACTGCATTTAATAAGAGATCTATACCCTGATATTCATTAAGTAAACCTGTATACACCACAACTTTCTTATTTTTGATATTTAAGTTCTTAACAAGCTTTGTACTCTTTAAACGCGGCTTGAAGAAGTCTGTGTTTACTGCGTCCGGTATAACGTCAACCTTTTTATCTGCCTGATTATATTCGTTCTTTAAAATATCCGCCATGCTAGTACTACTAACAATAATGGCATCAGAAGCATTAGTTACATGCTGTTCTATTTTATATAAAAGTTTATAGATCAAACTATTTTTTTGTGTGAATTTGTGCTCTATAACTTCTTTGGTCAAACTCCCCTGCACATCAAAGATAACCGGAATTTTATTAGAATTGAATTTATTCACAAATTCTGCAAGTAATGCACCTTCATGCAGATGTGCATGGATAATGTCAAATCTTTTAGCTTTAGCTAATCTCGATATTTTCAGAAATAATAAAAAATCAAGAAGGATTTTAGTATATGATGGACCTGCTTCAAGCTTATTGTACCAAGGGATTTTAACGGTCCTTTTAATATCAAGACCATTAACATCCCTGCCATGAGGATACGTACAGATAGTAACTTTATTACCTAATTTATTTAACGCCTTTGCTTCTTCGACAATCCTTATATGGCATCCCCTATCAGCAAAAAGGGGTGAGGGGACAACAAATAATATGTTCATTTTACCATTAGTTTATTACCAAGCTCATTCTTCTACTAATCCTCTTCTAAACAGCTCTTCGTGCGCCTCTTTAAACTTATCCACAGCCTCTTCTTTCTCGCCCCAGTCGACAAGCGCCTTCATTCCTGCTTCAAAGTCCACTTCTGGTTTATAGCCCAATTTAGTCTTTATCTTTGAAATATCCGCGAAGCAGTGTCTTATATCGCCCGCTCTGAATTTATTCGTTATTTCGGGATTTGAAGTCGAGTCTTTGTTATACAATTTCATAAGCATCCGGGCAATCTCTAAAATATTTGTTGTTCTTCCCGTTCCAACATTAAAAACTTCATAATTCGCATTTGAACTTTCCATTGCCAACATATTCGCTTCTGCAATGTCATGTACACTTACGAAATCTCGCGATTGTAACCCGTCCTCAAAGATCAATGTTGGATTGTTGTTCTTTATCCTCGAGGAGAAAATCGCACAAACACCAGTATAAGGATTATTTAGCGATTGTCTCGGCCCATAGACATTAAAATAACGAAGTGCAACAGTTGGAATACCATATGATCTACCTATTGCAAGACACATCTCTTCCTGATCTTTCTTGGTGACTGCGTAGATTGAAGTAGGTTGCAGTGGTTTACTTTCTGCAGTTGGCACTGGCACCACCACTTTTCTGCAATTCGGACATGTCATTTCCCATTGTCTCCTTCTTAACTGTTCTTCCGAACGTAGTGCGGGATATACAATACCGCAGTCATCGCATATATATGCGCCTTCGCCATAAATGGACATGGACGATGCAACAATAAGTTTTTTAACGCTGTGTTCTTCATTCGCAAGAATGTCAAGTAGTTTTGCGGTTCCGAATGTGTTTACGTCCACATATTTCTCGATTTGATACATGCTCTGACCAACACCGACCATCGCTGCTTGATGGAATATTATTTCTGCATCTTTTACGGCATCCTTCAGTGTAGCCCTATCTCGCACATCCGCTCGGATCAACTTGGCATTTTTGTTCATGTATTCAGGTTTTTTCTTATGCACCTGTGGCTCGAAATTGTCATATATAATTACCTCTTGCCCTCGCTCTACCAACACATCTACCAGGTGGCTTCCGATGAAGCCTGCCCCGCCGGTTACTAAAATTTTACTCATTTCATTTTCCATCCTTTTCCTTAAACCATTCTATCATCTGTCTTTTGCAAACCTTCTTCAACAGCCATACCCTTAACAAAGGTACCCACGCGAATATGGCATTGCCTTTATTCAAAAACGTAATCGCTTTTTCAACTCCCATCTTAAATATCCGCGTACTCGACATCGCCTTCAATTTTAATGGCTTGTGTTTACTCTGTACAAATAAACTTCTTTTGGTAAAGCTTTTCTTTATAAGAGAAGGTTTCTCGTGAAAATCTGTGCGATCTTGTGGCTATAAATAATATCATCATTCCACCACAACCTCAACCAAATAAGGCTTCCTCTCCTTCTGCCCATAATATACTTTCAACATTATATCTGCCAAAACGCCGCTAACAATAAATTGAACGCCAACAAGAACCATGAAGATAGATACTATAAATAATGGTCTATCTGCCAAACTCATATTAAAAAATAGCCTTTGCATTACCAGATACAAACTAACAATACCGCCAAAAATGCACAAAATCAAACCAAATCCACCAAATACATGGATCGGTCTTCTGGAGAACCTCTGCCAAAAGGTAACAACGATCAAATCCAGAAATCCTTTTACAACCCTTCTCCAACTATATTTTGTCGTTCCATACTTTCTTTCATGATGTCTTACCTTGACTTCGCCTATTTTATAACCCTTCCATAATAGTAAAGCAGGAATATATCTGTGCATCTCCCCATATAACTCTAAATCCGCTATGCACTCTCTTTTATATGCTCTTAATGTACAACCGGAATCATGGATATCTTCAGCAGTAAAACTTCTTCTAAGTCTATTTGCTATCCGAGAGAATGATTTTTTAAGCTTAGTGTCCGCTCTATCAAAGCGCCATCCGCAAACAACATCATAATCGTCTTCCTCTAATTCGTCAAGAAGTTTTGGTATATCCGCCGGATCGTTTTGCAGGTCACCGTCCATAGTGATTATCACATCGCCTTTAGAATAGTCAAAACCTGCCGAGAGCGCAGCACTTTGTCCAAAATTTCTTCTGAACTTTATTACTTTTACGCTATTGCCTTCATTGTTAAGCTCATTTAAAATTGCAAATGAGTTGTCGGTTGAACCGTCATCAACAAATATTATCTCGTAATTTCCGGTAATTGCAAGAAGAACATCGCTTAACTTCGTATGGAGCTTTCTTATATTCTCTTCCTCATTATAAACGGGAATTACAATTGAAACTGCTGTTTTTGTCATTTGAATTTTTGATTTAGTGTTTTTGATTTTTCTCCACAAGATATTGGTGTCATGTATCAAACTTACTCCAATTAATGCTATAAATTTGCATTTTCCATTTTGAATCAGAATTAATGTTTGAATATACCAGCCCTAAGTATTCCGGACAGTACTCGCCAAAATAAACTTCTTTTAATGCCGGTCTCCTCTCCCAATCGGGTAAATCACATCCGCCATCTCCGATTACAAGATAGTTTGTATTTTCTGCTTGCAATGCCTTCATTGTTGCAGATAAATTATCGCATAAGGGGATGCTTTTTGTCGTCATCTTCGGACTACACAACCCAATCAAATCTCCCCCCTCCCTTATAGCAATTGACTGTTCGGGTTCAACGTTTGTACTTATCCAGCGGGCCCATTGCAGACCATCGCTACAAGTTTCTGCCCTATACTGTAAATTTTTATCAAATTTAACTAATTGTGCCCCGGACAGTGCAACGAGAAAAATCAGAATAATAGAAATTGTTAAATATTTGAATTTCGTTTCTTTCGACACCTTGAAAATAGTAAATGCGGCAAGTATAATTGCAAATGGCACTAATGGGATAAAGTAACGAAAGGGTACAAATAAATACATTACCCATGAAAAACAGAGTATCCATATGCCATAAGTAATATGTATAAAACTGCACTTACGTTTGAAGGTATAAATGAGACCAATAATAGCAAATCCCGCGGTGGGTATAAGCATATTCGATATTGCCGCATTTAAAGCTCTAAAAAGTCCTGTGAGTTCTCTCTTCAACATATATGTGGGCGAGTATGTTGCTAAAAATTGGAAAATGCTTTGCCCTTCATAATCCGGGCTAATCGCCTGTTCCGTACTCTCAGCAAGAAGATATGTGGAAGCATCGTAATAAGTAGGGCTCCCATATTCTAACCAAGTTAAACAAAGATAAGGGAATAAAACAATAATAAAAACAATTGTAATATAGGAGAGGTATCGATTCTTCCATTTAGGGATGTCTTTTCGTATGAGTGTTACATATATAAGAAGGATGGGTAATAGCAAAATTCCATTTGGGCGTACCCAATATAATAAGCCGGCTACACCTGATGCAAGAAGCAGATAATAACTATGGTCTGTGGACTTCAAAAGCAAATAAAATGTTGTTACGAGGATTAGTGTGAATAATGGTTCAGTACCTGCAATTGCCGCATTTTTAATCATCCATGGTTGAAATGTAAAAAGTATGAGACAGATAATCATAACGTTTCGATTGAATAATCTTTTAGTAATCAACGCAATAGGTATAAAAACTAATGCTCCAGTTATTGCAGAAAGCGCTTTGACTATACTAATATCTTTTATTATCTCTCCCGAACCCAGTAACCATATAAATATGCTCTCCCATATCGGAAGCCCAATTCCATAATCCGATGGCAGAGTAAAATCCCCTTGTAAAATATGTTCCGCTGTGGATAAATAGAAAAGAGCATCTTCTCTAATTATTGTGTGGATAAACGAAAAATGGATCCGAATGGCAAGTGCAATAACAAATAAAGCTATGATAAAAGTATAAAAAATCACATCTTTCTGCGTTATGGACCCTAATACCGAGTCTATCCAGGATAAGACACTTGAAATACACTCTTTCAATCGAATTGTTATCTTATTCAAATCTATTGCCTTGCTTTGCTTATCTTCTTTCAATTGATTCTTACCCCTACTACTCTTTAAAAATCAGATGATAAACATATAGTATAGCTCCTGGAAAAACATAGAACCAAATACCAAAAAACATAAATAAAAAAGAAAGCGCAACCGCCGATTCTGGTGAAACATCCATTAGAGCAAATAGAAAAATGAATGCAGCTTGGCTTGTGCCTAGACCGGATATAGTTATTGGAATCAGATTTACAAGGATTATTATTGGGAGGGTAATAACCATAAACCAGAAGGGCACGTTTAACTCAAGTGATGAAGACAATAGAAATAGCATAAAAGAGTTTAAAAACCATATGATCAAGGTATACAATACACAGATAGCATACGTATTTAGTTTTATTGACTTCAAACCCTTGTAGAACTCATCAAAATGGAATTCGATTTTTTCTTTGTGTTTTTTTGGTATGACGATATTAAAGATATGTTTGAGCATAAATCGCATTATTTTTTCGTTCATCAATAAGAATAAAAGAAGACAAAATGCAACGATTGCAGTTATTAAAGTCAGAATTGGAAACGACGTTAGAGTATATAAGTGCGGTAATATTAGTATACTTATGAACGCAAGGATTAGCAGAGAGAAAACATCAAAAATCCGTTCTATTATCACTGTTGAAAGAGCAATGCCGATGCTTGTTTTTGTTTCTTCTTTTAAATATTTTGCACGATATAGTTCACCTATTTTCCCGGGCGTTATAGCACCCCATAATGCGCCTTTTAAATAACTGAATAGGGTAATTTTAAAACCAATTTTCAACTCAGAAGCATAGATTATCCGTTTCCATCGCAAAACCATGATTATGGTAGTCGGAATATTTATAGAGACTGCGAATAGTATAAAAATGATATTTACCGATTTTAAAATTGCTATCAGATTTTCTAAATCTATCTTGTAAAGTATCAGTGCTAGTAGAATCAAGCCAATTAAAAAAGTATATCTCTTGTATCTCATTTAGTATCATTGTATTTTTGGACTTTCGTTAATAAAGTTTAGGGATAGAATTAATTGTTTTTATTGTTTTAACAAAATCAAGCCCATTGGTATCACAATACCATTTTGTCGATTCATATCTTGGTTTATTATCTACCAGTACATTTTCCAGAGCTTCATTCCTTGTAAGAACTCCTTCTCTTATCTGATTGCTACGAAAGGTATCGTTTTCGGTAAATCCTGCGACTAAATTGTAAATATAATTATAAAATGGTGCAGTTCCATCACCAATTCTCCACGTTGATATTGTATCCTCTGCAACTTCCCAGTTGTATTCTTTAATTAATGTGGGAACAATCTTCTTTTCGTCCCATTTGATATAATCATATAAATTTAAATATTGATGTGGTATTAAATAATAAGAAAAGAATGCGGCCATAGTATCCAAAATAGAAGAGTTAATGTATGAGGGATTCAAAAGAAATTCTTTCCCATAATAAGATGCTAGTTTTAGCTTCTTACGTGACGATAAAGTGTAGGCATGATCTAGGTCTCCTTGTGGTTCAATTCCACAAAATCCCGATTTGAAATCGGTCCTTTCTAACAGGTTTTCACCAAAAATAATTAATCCAATACCCGTTTGCTTAGCTAACTTATTCATATAATAAAAATACTGCTTATCACCAGCCATGAATAGTGGAACTGTGCCCAAATCAGGTTTTTTGAGCCATGCGTTCACATTCTTCCTAATATTTCTTCTTTTCCTATTAATATCTGCTGATACTACTATGTGCTCCACACCCAATTCACCACAGAGTCTTGCCTGGTTCCTACGAGCAAGATCTGTGACCATGCCCCAATCATAAGTGTAAGCGATCGGGTCCATCTTAAGAACATTCTTAATATGATGTAATGCGTAAGAACTATCTCTACCACCGCTCAGAGCAACAATACAATCAGGTTCTCCGTTCTTACTTCTATAGGGTGCTATTATTTCTTTCAGAGCATATTCACCATTTACATTTATTCTCTTGTAATTCCTACAAAAATTACACACTCCGTCTTCATCAAATTCTATTCCCGGAACTGTCTCGGGAAGAACGCATCTCGTACATCTTCTTAGTTTAGATACAGCAGCAGAAGTATCAATAAGTAAACCTCGTAATTTAGTATCATTTGGTTTTGAACGTGGATTAATTGCCACATGCGAATCGACAGGAGAAAGGTCATTTATCGTTAGTTTTTCAGATATGCCTTTTTGTGGGATATCCGGATCAACCGTATCATTAAAAGCAAAGTGTTTCAGGTCAAGCTCATCGGAATTAATAATATTCCCGTGCCAAGGTTTTACAGGATCAATCTCAGCTATGGCTAATAGCCCTTTAAAATCTCGTTTTTTTAGAAGCTTTTCCAAGATGTATCTCTCTGATGCAAAAACAAATATCCCCGCATCTTGATTCATACATGTATAAAGTGAGCCAGTGTTCGTAGCTAAAAGCACATTATTAGTATCATCAAATAATGCTGCTATGGAAGCTGCGCCTTCTATATACCTAAAAGTATCTTGAACTGACGTTATTAACGATTTCCTTTCATTCCTAAACTCTTGGATTAAACTTAATATCACTTCTGTATCAACATCATATCTTCTTTCCATTGACGAAAAACGTTTAAAGAGCTCAGTCACATTAACAATAATGCCGTTATGAATCCCAACAGCCCCATTTTTAATAACCGGCTGGTTATTATTATTGCGAGTTTGCAAACCATCTGTTACCAGTCGGGAATGTCCTATTATGGCCATAGAACGATCGCAATTAAAAACTCGGTTGATCACTTGTTTGTACCGAATAGTGTGAATCAGATGAGAAGCGGCAATTGGCGCTTTGTACACCTGTATTGCCTCTTTTGTACGAATTGCTAGCCCAGCAGATTCTTTACCTCGAGATTCAGATAATTTGAAGAGAGAATTCAACATTCTTTTAATTATAACAGGGCTAAAATCAGAATTTTCAGTTACTAAGATACCAAATATACCACACATGTTAGCCACACCGCCCAATTTGCCACTGCCACACGATTAATATATACCTCATTACAAGAACGGAAGCATCTTTCATCTTCTTTTACCACTCTGCTTTGATGCTTTTATGATAATACCCCAACTTTGTGTATTAATCATGGGTATTCGTTGCAATAGCTGATCTGTATCAACTAAAAAAGATGCTACTTGTTTTTTAAAGCGGAAATATCTAAAACAATCTACTACATCTGGAAATCCCAATAGAGGATAAGCAATATAACCGAAGTGACGTATTTTTTCGATGCGGAATTTATTTTGTATTACGTTAATCAGTTCTTTTTTTTTAAAATCTTTATGGATCTCAGAGAAATGCTCACTGCCCTTTATAAGCTTTCGTGGGATGGTACTCAATACCGATTGAATCGGTTCCAAAATGACGAGTTCACCTTTCTTTTTTAGCACCCTATACATTTCGATTACGCCTTCTTTTGTATCCTGTAGATGGTGCAATACACCCCTACACACTATAGTATTGAATGTTTCATCTTTAAAAGGCAATCTTTGACTATCTCCTCTCACCAATATATTCATTCTCTTTTTTGCTTTATTGAGCATACCCGATGATATATCAAACCCTATTATATCCTTTGTAGGCAAAAATTCCATCAGAGTTCCTGTACCACAACCATTATCCAGAATTAAACCAGTCGCACCAACTAACGAAATCATCGTTTTAAACCATGTATTTTGGTACATGACCGAATATTCATTTATATAACGTATGTGATCATAATCTTCCGATAGCTCGTCCTGAACAGCTATTTCTTTACATACTAATTCTGACATTTTTGATTCCTATTATCCGCCCCTAGAAGTTTTACCGGCCTCCATGTCAAAAAGCATTGCAAAAAATAATGCCTGCAACCCGGATATAATCAAAAGAGCGCACAGTATTGCCGTTGCAGTTGAGACTATTCCTAATACAAGATCATAATATATGATCACTATGCCCTGTACCAATCCTAATATCAAAGAAACAATTCCAAATATGTAGAATAATACTAATGGATGAAAATCTCGTATAATATATTTCTCTTTCAATCGCCAAAAGAAAATCATGAGCAGCATCAGTGAAACTTTGAACATATATCGTCCATATTTAATCTTCGATTTCTCAGTCCCATATCTGGCAGGAATATCTACATCGATTACATTAATATCATAAATATTTAGTTTTGTGAGTATGTCAGCGTTGTAGCCATAATAGGGATAAATATCATTTATATCTATCCTTTCGAGAGCTTTTTTCGATATAGCTGTGTAGCCGTTTTGAGAATCAAGTATATGCCAATATCCAGTCGCAATTTTCGTTAGGAAAGACAAAATTGCATTCCCAAAAAATCGCCATTTCGACATCCCTACTCTGAATTCTTTATTTAATATGCGGTTTCCTTTAGTATAATCCGCCTTCCCTTCAATTATCGGTGTAATCAAGTTTGGCAGTTGGTTTGGATCCATCTGGTTATCTCCTGCCATCACCGCTACAATGCCCATATCTTCTTCTAATGCCTTTTTGTATCCCGCTGCTATGCTTGCACCTAAGCCTTTATTCGGTTTGTGCTGTATAAAATGAATCCGAAGCTCATTAAGTGTCTCAATAATGTTAGGGGTATTATCTGTACTACCATCGTCAATGATGTATATCCTGTCCACAAAATCAGGTATTGTTTCTATTGTGACTTTTATTAATTTCTCTTCATTATATGCGGGAACAACAACACCTATCTTATATCCGTTATATATCGTCATCACCTCGACTTAACAATTTTTCTAGCCAACCAATAGTACTTTTAAGTCCATCATCAAAACCGAATTGGAATTCAAAACCTAATTCTTTTAGCTTGGTGTTATCTATATCGAATTTTAAAATGTCTCCTGTCATCCAATCATCGTAAATCGGATCGTATCGTTTCCCCATTATATCCATGAGCTTATTTGCCAACTCATTTATTGTTACTTTTATACCCGAAGCCAAATTATATACCTCTCCATTGCTCTCTTCTTTAGCGGCAACTAAAAAATTAGCCGCTACAACATCTTTCACATATGTAAAAGACCTTAATTGAGTACCGTCACCATGTATAATGGGTGGTTGCTCATATAATAAGCGTCGTATAAAGATCGGGATTACCCCTCCAACATCTGAATATTCCTGTCTGGGGCCATAGACATGATGATACCGGAGGATTGTTACTTTCATATCGTAAAGTGTCTCTGCCAATTTAACATATTTCTCCCCTGCCAATTTACTAACGCCATAAAAAGAGGTAGGATTTACGGGATGCTCCTCTGTTGTAGGGAAATAAATAGGCTCACCATAAACAGAACCGGTTGAGGCGTGAATAAATTTCTTGACTTTGTACTTTCTTGACGCGGCAAGAACATTGAATGTGCCCTCGGCATTAATTGATAAATCCCTCATAGGATCTCGCATACAAATCGTCTTCTTTGATGCCGCATTGTGAAAGACAACATCAACATCTTTAAAATTGGGCTCTAATTCATTATAATTTGTGATGTCACAACATACAAATTCAAAGTCCCGATTATCCAAGAATAACGCTACATTTTCGAGTTTGCCTGCAAGAAGGTTATCGACCGATACGACTTTTATGCCCTGCTTTAATAGCTCTTCCACGATGTGACTACCTATAAATCCCGCTCCACCGGTTACGAGTGCTTTTGAAAAATCGCGTTTTAGGTCCATTTAAACTCCCTCGTTGTTAACATTTTTCGATATTGCAAAGCTATTCTTTTATCTCTTTTGGGTAATAATCGGTGATGTGATCTATCCCAATCACTTCGTATCCTTGCTCTAACAGCTTAACTTAAACTCACATCCCGTAGGTATAACTACTAACTTTTCCTATATATACTTTTAAGTCAAAACATCCGTATCTGTTATCATCCGATGACCCTCGCAAAAAAAGCAGCACACGGAATCGCATGGGTCACCTTATCCACCATACTTATAAGAATATTTAATTTTGTCACAAAGATCGTCTTAGCCAGACTTCTTGATCCTGCAGACTTTGGTTTGCTTGCCATAGGCTTGCTGGCAATCAACACGATGGGCTTATTTCGTGACCTTGGCTTCGGCGCTGCACTCATCTATAAGAAAGACGATCCAAACCACACTGCTGCAAACACCGCATTTATACTGCTCCCTGTCGCAGCCACAATACTCTTTGCGCTTGCATACCTTTCGGCGCCGTATGTCGCTGTGTTCTTCAACACCGCAGCAGTTGAGCCAATCATAAGGATACTTGCGCTGACGTTCATCATCTCATCATTTGGCACTGTTCCGGCCATGTTGCTAGAGAAGGAACTGGAATTTAAGAAGAAGGTGATACCTGAGGTCGTGCCGGTTGCCGGATATGCATGTGTGGCGATAGGACTTGCAGTGCACGGATACGGTGTCTGGAGTTTGGTGTACGGGCAGATAACATCTGCGGTTCTGATGGCGGTGTTGATATGGGTGGTTTCAAGTTGGAGACCAAGATTTAGTTTTGATATTGAAGTAGCAAAAGGGTTGTTTGGATATGGGAAGCATATTCTGGGAGCAAGTGTTGCGATCTTTCTCATCACAAACATAGATAATGCAATTGTTGGTAGAATGCTTGGAATGGAGGCACTTGGGTTATATACAATGGCTTATACGATATCAAATCTGCCAGCAACGCAGATTACGCATTTGGTTGGCAGGGTAATGTTCCCTACGTATTCCAAACTGCAAGATGATAGAGATGCGCTCAGGCGTGCATATCAGAAGACGCTGAAATATGTATCGATGCTGTCGATTCCAGCAGCGTTGGGCATATTTATTCTTGCACCTGATTTTGTGAGCGTATTACTGGGCGAGAAATGGATGCCGGCCGTGCCGGCATTGCAGGTGTTGTGTGTGTTTGGAATGATGCGATCCATAGCAGCAACTTTTGGGCCGATATTCCAAGCTACGGGAAATCCAAAAATATTAAGAGATATTGCACTGTTGAAATTAGTATTGCTACTTATTTTAATATTCCCATTAACAGATACGTATGGCATATTAGGAACCGCTTTAGCAACTACGTTACCCGCATTCTTGACTGTTTCATTGCAGATGTGGCAAGTTGCAAGAATCATTAATCAAAAGATATATTCAGTATTCAGAGTTTTGTTGATCCCACTTATGAACT
>QENH01000004.1 GCA_003336485.1 Candidatus Methanophagales archaeon | reverse complement strand
ATATAAACACCCTTCTAAGAAGGGATTGGTTACAATTTCAGGGCACTTTAACGAAGATGTCGCTAAAGGGACTTTGAACAGCATTTTAAAACAAGCAGGCTTAAAGGAGGTGAAGGAAGATGGCTGAATATACGATTATTATTGAGCGAGCAGAAGGTAATTACTCTGCTTACTGCCCCGACTTACCAGGTTGTATTGCTACGGGTTCCACCATAGAGGAAACGACTCAAAGGATGAAAGAGGCCATAACATTCCACCTTGAAGGATTAAAGGAGGGCGAAATAGCTATTCCTAAGCCATCCACTAAAGCTGTATGCATCGAGGTGACAGCATAGTTGATTTATCAAGACAAAATAATATTCCTCCATTCAAGAAACACATACAATACTCATTGCCGAAGACTTTTTAGATGACGAATTCATCAGGTACTTAGGCGATAACATTTTGCGAGAAGGGATTGTAGATAGAACACGCAAAGAAATTTAATGCGAACAATTACGATGCGAGCATAATGCTTACAGAAGTAGATAATCCAGAGGCATTCTGAGTTGCGGATATTAACGAAGACGGAACGATAAAACGACTTGTAGAAAAGCCAAAAGAACCACCAAGCAATCTCGCTTCGGTTGGCATTTACTTCTTCAAACTAGCCATATTAGAAGCGTGCAAGAGCATAAAACCTTCATGGCGTGATGAACTTGAAATTACCGATGCCATCCAATGGCTCATTGAAAACGGATACGAAGTAGGATGGACAAAGGTCGAAGGCTGGTGGAAAGATACAGGCAAACCGGACGACATATTTGAAGCTAACCGGTTGATTTTAGATGATTTAGCACACGAGATACGAGGCGAAGTAAAGGGTGAGCTTAGAGGTAGAGTGTCATTAGGTGACGGGACATTAGTAAACGCAAAATCAGTGATTAAAGGTCCTGCACTTATAGGTAAAGGTTGCACCATAAGTGATAGTTATATCGGCCCTTATACAAGTATAGGCAACAATTGCGAGATATTGAACTCGGAAGTGGAAGATTCGGTAGTGATGGATGGTGCAAAGCTTATAAATGCAGGGAATGTTGTTGATAGTATGATCGGCAGAGGTGCCGTAATAGAGAAGAATAATAGTTTACCAAAAGGTAGTAAATTTATTATTGGCGATAACTCATAGGTGCGAATATGAAAAACCTTTCTTTCAAAAAGAAAGCTTTACCAAAGAAACATTATATCTCTAAAAGAAAAAGGGGGTTAGAAGAATGGAAATCCTAATAACTGACGGACTGGGGTTCATAGGGTGCAATTTTGTGAGGTATCTGGTTGAAGAGGTCGGAATAGATGCAGCGCAAATCACGGTAGTTGACGCATCAAAATACGGTTCTAACGAGACCAATCTAAAGGATTTAAATTGCACATTTGTCAAGGGTGATATCTGCGATTATGAGTTAATAGCAGAGCTTGTTAAAGGCGTGGATGCAATAGTCAACTTTGCCGCGGAGACGCATGTTGACAGAAGCATATCAAATCCTTTTGCGTTTGTCGAAAGCAACGTAATCGGCACTTATACGATATTACCAATTCCCGGAGAAGTTGATCCCCAAAGCGATATTAAGAGCGAAAAAGGATATGAAGATACCTATTTACGGGACGGGAAAGAACGTGCGGGATTGGATATTTGTTGCAGATCACGGTGAAGCAATAAATTTGGTCTTAAATAAAGGGGTACGAGGCGAAATTTATAACGTTTCGAGCGGCGAAGAGAGAACTAATTTGGAGGTAGTAAACGAACTCTTAGAAGTAATGGCTAAAACAGATTTAATAGAGTTCGTAGAAGACCGACCTGGACATGACCTCAGGTATAGTTTGGACTCCTCCAAGATTAGAAAATTAGGTTGGAAGCCAAAATATGGTTTTAGTGAAGGCTTGAAAGAGGCGGTTGAGTGGTATTTGGAAAACGAATGGTGGTGGAAACCGTTAGCTGATGAGAAAGTCTTGCATCCAACGCCATTGAGGTTGAAGTGGTAACGTGAAGATCTTTATTACCGGTGGAAGCGGTTTATTGGGTAGTAAAATTGCTGAAATCGCATTAGAAAAGTATGAAGTTTACACTGGCTATTGCCATAACAAGCCGGAATTGGGCGAGCCAGTAAAGTTTGATTTGGGTAAGGACTCTGATTTGGAAGCTATCCAAGAAATGAAACCAGATGTTATTATTCATACCGCAGCGCTGACAAATGTAGATGAATGCGAATCTAATAAAGAGTTGGCATATAAGATTAACGTGGAAGGTACAAAAAGATTAGTGAAGATGGCAAACGAATCAGGAGCTTTTTTCATTTATGTTTCTACCGATTATGTGTTTTCTGGCGATTGCAGTATTTAGACATCTTCGAGAGAGTAAATTTAATACCCGCGGATTTAGTTGACGCGGAATCTATGGTAGAAGCAGTAAAAATCTCCGAGCCCGACGAGATATACCATTTAGCAGCACAGAGTTTTGTAGGTGCAAGTTTTGAACAGCCTATTGGCACAGGAGAATTAACGGGTTTAGGCGTAACGAGAGTTTTAGAAGCCATCAGACAAATTAATCCGGAAATAAGGTTCTATCAAGCATCAACAAGCGAATTATACGGGCGCGGGCATTCTTCAAGCCTAACAGAAAATTCGATAAAGACGGTGTGAACTTCGTATCAAAACAGGATTATCCTTTACAAGTGGGTATCAGCAGTTACAAGCAAGGAGCTACAATAAAAGCGCATTTTCACATAGAAAAAGAAGTTATGATAAACGAAAAGCATGTCATGAGATTCTATTTCTCGCAAGAGCTGAAATACTATCTGGAGAATGCGGGTTTTGAAGTGCTGAAGATTTGCCCGTTTTTGGATTTGAATGGACGTGTTGATGAGCACGTTTGGAATATTGCGGTGATTGCGAGGGCTGTGAGTGGGGAAGTATGAATCACGTGAACGGTTTATAGGAAAAGTCGGAAAAGGAATAATAGACATATCTACACATTTAATATTATTAAATTAAGAGGCGGTAGTAAAGATGGAGATAGAAACTAAAGAAGTTTTGAAGAGGATAGGGGATTTAGAGTGTGAAATTGAATATATAAAAAGGGATTTGATGCATTTGCGCTTAGCGGAAAAACCGAAAATAATATCAAGGAGGGTGTGAGATGGCAACCGAAACGGTAGAGGTAAAAATTCCGAAAGAATTGTTGATAGGAATAGAGAAGGAAAAACTCGTAGAAGAGATAAAACTTTTCACTGCGATGAGATTCTACGAAATGAACGTCTTGTCATTGGGTAAGGCAGCAGAACTGGCGGGGAAAGACAAAGAAGAATTCATGAGAGTGTTATCAGAGCACGGAATAGATGTGATAAGGTATTCAAAAGAGGAACTAGATGAGGAGATGAAAATTCTGAAGAGAATCAAATGAAAATAGTATCAAATTCCTCCCCTTTAATCGCATTGGCAAAAATAGGGATGTTGGATGTGTTGAGCGGGGTTGTTATCTCAAAAGCGGTCTTTGACGAAATAACAAAACCCAAGAGAGAATACGCGAAAGAATTGCACGAATGGGGGAAAGATAAGATCATAGAAGTGAAGAGCAGGAAAGCAGTTGAATATTTGGAATTGATGATAGACAGAGGAGAGGCGGAAACGATTGTATTAGCAGAAGAATTAAATGTGGATGCGGTGTTAATTGATGACCTGAAGGCGAGAAAAATAGCAAATCTTAGGGGACTAAACATCATTGGAACAATAGGCGTGCTATTGGATGCAAAGGAGAGAGGATTTATAAGTGAAATAAAGCCGTTATTAGAGGAGCTAATGAAAAAGAAAATCAGAATAAGCAAAGAACTTTATGAGCATGCTCTGGAGTTAGCACATGAGGTTGAAATAAAATAATCACTGTATGCGCCCCCTTATTAGGCGAGAAAGAGCTTGAATATGTTGTCGATTGCATAAAGACCATCTGGATTTCATCAAAAGGCAAATAGGTAGAGGAGTTCGAAGCGAAATTCGCGGACTGCTGCGGCTGCGAATCTACAATAGGAGGCTAACAGGATAACAGGAGAAAAGTCGAAGGGATGAACACTTCAGGTATTGTTTAAAAGAAATTAGAGATAATTGTGGGTGCACGATTAAGAGACAGAGAAAGAATAGAACATGCTATTTCAACCCAGGATAGACTAAGGAAGAAATCTAAAGGGTGGAATGGTGCAAAAGAGACCAGGAAATGGCGTGATTTGCGGTGATCATTATTTGAGCTGGAAAATGATTTGAACTTTGTAACGTTTATTTTATAGGTGATCTCGAATGAAGATAATAACAGAGATAATAAAGAAGCCGAATCCATTGTTGAAGCTAATATGCCCGTAACTTCGAAGAAGGGATTATATATTTGAATGCATCTTCCTCGGTTTCCTATATGCTCGGAAAGCTTAGTTTAGCCACACAGAGAAAAAGTCTTGAAGCCGTTTGTGAAGTTGGATTTGCGGGATGAGGTTGATTGAGATAGAACAGAAGATCGGTCGAGCCTTTACCATTTGTCTATTAAAACTATGTCTAGATTGTTCTTTTTCTCGTGAAAATCCGTGTAATCTGGTGGTTCTAAAAAGGAGCTATACTATTCCCTTTTCGTTTTTTAGCGATAGCCGAAATAGTAAAAAGAAGAACTGGCTTATGTGATTGATAACTATTATGAGATATGCAAAACCCACCTGCTTTTAGTTGAACGTTGTCCCTTTGCCAGACCGCAAGGAAAAACGACTTTTAAATTCAAACATATCTGGTCTTTTGAATTTGGTCCTATCATAGGATATATTATCAGACCAGGAGCATATAAAGGTCACAGTTTATGGGACACTACCGATTTCTCACTGAGCACTGGGGCTTTCGAATTCTGGAATGATCAAGAAGAGATCTTAGAGAGCATGCTTGGCGTGATTTCCTCTGTGCGTTTGATAAGAATTCTTAAAAGGCTAATGAACCATCTTGAAAGGGTAAGAAGGGGTGACGGAGGATGAGTAACGAGTCACGAATTTCAGATTACTGATCACCGATCACGAATCACGCCTTACCGATTACGGGTTAATCTTGATCTAATCTAATCTAATCTAACTGGGACAAAATGTCAAACCTTTTTGCAATGCAAGCAAAAAGCTTTACCAAAAAATGCGGTGAAAAGAATAATGCCGTTTAAAATAGCCCCGCGAGTACAACAAAGGAAAATAAAAAAGTTCAAATCTAAATCAGACAAGTGTTGATGGGGATTACCTAAAGCTTCCAAAAGAGCTTGCTAAGAGATTGAAAGGTAAATACATTGAGTTAATTCCAGAAGAAGATAGAATTGTGGTTATTCCTAAGTAACAACTTTTTTACCTGAGGTAAAAACCTTTTTTAAAGGTTTGATGTGCTAATCTGTGGTTATAATAGGTAGTAACGATGAAAATAGCATCAATAATGGCGCAAGACCGAATTTCGTCAAGTGCGCACCTTTGTCACGTGAATTGAGAAACGAATTTGACGAAGTTATAATTTGAGCCACATCGGTCAGCATTACGATTACGAGATGAACAAGGTGTTTTTCGATGAGCTGAAAATACCAGAGCACGATTATCATTTAGGTGTTGGGTCAGGCATGCACGGCTACCAAACAGGTGAAATACTGAAAAGAACAGAAGAAGAGTTATTAAAAGAAGCGTCTGATTTGGTTTTTTGCGACGCTACAGCAACAGCCGTTAGTTGGTTAGATAAATGACATTTCATGGGTGGCGAAGAGTAAAGGGAGAAGTCAACAAACAAGCTATGAGTGTGCTAATCTCGTTATCGGTCGAGCCTTACCCATTTGTCCATTAATTACTTCTGTGCCATGCCGACTCGTTGCGAGGCGATATGGGGGTTATCTGATGAAGCACTGAGGGATATATACTTAAGTTGTGTTTGGTAATAAAATAGAATAGATGCATGAAGGCTTGAGGATCAAAATAGAACAGAAAACTTGTGGCCAGAAAGAATATGTTTGCGATTGCTATCTAAAAGTACTATAAAATGCGGCATTTAGTAGCGTACAAATTCGACAGATATGCTTTTATTTGGTAGACCCTGCTTTTGCCACCCCTTTTACCAAAGAAACTAGGTGCATATCCCAAGTTAGAGCTTTATATGTGATGTTGTAGTTATATATATATATATATCTGTAGCACGTATACGATAATTAAACCATGCCAAAAAAAGCATTGATAACCGGTATAACCGGCCAAGACGGCTCATACTTAGCCGAGTTATTACTGAGCAAAGGCTATGAAGTACATGGTATTATCAGAAGATCATCCACCTTCAATACAAATAGAATAGACCATATATATGTTGATCCGCACGACCCGAACGCGCGATTATTCTTACAGTATGGCGATCTTTCCGATTCCGAGCAGATCTCGAATATAATCTATAACATAAGACCAGACGAGATATACCATTTAGGCGCACAGAGTCATGTGCGTGTGAGCTTTGAGACACCCGAATACACCGGTAATGTCACCGCATTAGGCACAACGCGATTACTGGAAGCGCTAAAACGAAGTGGCAACGCAGTTAAGTTCTATCAAGCATCAAGCAGTGAGATGTTCGGCAGTTCTCCACCACCACAAAACGAAGATACACCGTTTAGACCAAGAAGCCCGTACGCATGCGCTAAAGTATACGCATACGCAATGACAAAGAACTATCGTGAAGGTTATAACATGTTCGCCAGTAATGGAATTTTGTTTAATCACGAATCGCCACGAAGAGGTGAAACCTTCGTAACACGAAAAATCACTAGAGGTATAGCGAATATTCTCGCTAAAAAGGATAAATATCTCTATCTGGGTAATTTAGATGCGAAACGGGATTGGGGCTATGCACCGGAATATGTGGCCTGCATGTGGCAGATGCTCCAGCGCGAAACGCCAGACGATTTCGTGCTGGGTACAGGGGAAACGCATTCGGTACAAGAGTATGTAGAAAAAGCGTTCGCATATGCGGGACTGGACTGGACAGAGTGTGTTAAAATCGATCCTAAATATTTCAGACCGACCGAAGTAGAGGTACTAGTTTCTGATCCGACAAAAGCAATGCAGAAGTTGAATTGGGACCCGAAGCTAAGATTCAACGATTTGGTTAAAGTCATGGTAGATGCCGATATGCGTGCTATTGGCTTGGAGCCGATAGGTGATGGTGATGCGATTTTGGAGAAGATGTTCCCGAGCAGGTGGTGGGGTGTGGATTGATGCAGGGAAATAAAAACGGTTGAACCACGAGATTACACGAGATTAACAGAACTGTCTCTTTAAAAAAAACGATTTGCTTTGCAGAACATGTGCAAAAAGAAAAAAATTCTTGTGGAAATCAGTGTAATCTGTGGTTAAAATAAAAAAAACCACGGGATTACACGAGATTAACACAAGATTAACAGAACAGTTTCTTTTTAAAAAACGATTTACTTCGCAGAACATGTGCAAAAAGAAAAAAATTCTTGTGGAAATCAGTGTAATCTGTGGTTAATTAAGAGGGAGAGAAATGGAAGATACAGATGAGAAATGGCTTTATAATGACTTAACGCAAGAGATTATTGGTGCTGCGATGGAAGTTCATCGTGAGTTAGGCTCTGGTTTTCTTGAATATGTTTATGAAGAAGCTTTATGCTATGAGCTAAATTTGAGGAAGATTTCTTTTGAAAGGCAAAAAGAACTTGATATTTATTACAAAGAGCTGTTAATCCCCAGAAAATATAAGCCTGATTTGATAGTAGATGATAAAGTCATAGTAGAGATAAAAGCAACATCGGGCTTAACGGAAATTGAAGAAGCACAGCTATTGAATTATCTAAAAGCGACAAAAATACGTGTGGGTCTACTATTGAATTTCGGTAAGAAGAGCCTGGAGGTAAAAAGAAGAATCTTGTGAAAATCAGTGTAATCTGTGGTTATAACTAAAAAACCACGAGATTACACGAGATTACACAAGACTATCAGAACTGTTTTACAAAAAAAACCATTTCGCTTCGCAGAACATGTGCAAAAAGAAAGGAAATCTTGTGGAAATCAGTGTAATCTGTGGTTATAAAAAGGAACTGTATATTTTTATACGTATAGTGGGAAGTATGATACAATGGGCGGAAGATATAATGAAGATGGTACCTTAGAAATATTAGACACCATAAAGGTGGTCGCGTTATGAGCTTCTGGAACAACAAGAAAATACTTGTAACCGGCGGTGCAGGCTTTTTAGGCTCATTTTTGTTAGAGCAGCTAAAAGCGAGTGGCGTGAATGAAGAAGATATACGGATACCGCGAAGTAAAGATGTGGATTTGAGACGCTGGGATAATTGCGTTCATGTGGTTAAAGATATTGATATGGTCATCCATTTAGCGGCAAGGGTAGGTGGCATAGGCTTTAACAGGGCATATCCCGCTACACTGTTTTACGATAATGCAATCATGGGCATTCAAATGATGGAGGTGGCGAGACAGGAAGAAGTAGCTAAATTCGTCGCTGTTGGAACAGTTTGCGCATATCCGAAATACACGCCGGTGCCGTTTAATGAGGACGAGCTATGGAATGGTTACCCGGAAGAGACAAATGCACCTTATGGGTTAGCGAAGAAGATGCTGCTGGTGCAGTCGCAGGCGTACCGGCAGCAATATGGTTACAATTCGATATTCCTATTGCCTGTGAATCTGTATGGGCCCGGTGATAATTTCGATCCTGAGAGTTCGCACGTTATTCCAGCACTAATACGGAAATTCACGGAAGCGGTACAGAATAAAGTATCTGAAGTTGAGGTCTGGGGCACCGGAAACGCATCAAGGGAGTTTCTGTATGTCGAAGATGCCGCAAGAGGCATACTTTTGGCTGCGGAGAAATATAATGGGCCGGAACCAGTCAATTTGGGTGCGGGTTTCGAGATAAAAATCGTGGATTTGGTCGAGTTGATCGCAGAGCTTACTGAGTTTGACGGTGTGATAAAGTGGGACGCCACAAAGCCCGATGGGCAGCCGCGAAGGTGTTTGGATGTGAGCAGGGCGGAACAGGAGTTTGGGTTCCGAGCAAAAACTGATTTTCGGGTGGGTCTTGAGAAGACAGTTGAGTGGTATTCGAAAAATTTAATCAAATAAATTTTATTTGATTTATATATGAATATCCAAAATAAATATACTTAATGTAAACTTAAGTGATGACGTGCCGTATCTGAATTGATTAACCAGTGATAAGAGGATCGGCATTGGGCAGCGGATGCTGTCTATAATATTTATCGGGCACGAGGTTGAAAGGTTGAGGGGTTGAACGTTGAAGGGTTGAGAAGATGAAAATGAGGTATTGTTTAGCTTACCACAAGATTACACTGATTTCCACGTGATAATAGTATTGGCAATCAGGTTTTAGTACTCAATGACTATTCCTTTCCTTATAATCCAAAGAAACTGATTTTTCTTTTAGCACAGGCCAAATTTTCTTTTTCTGCGAAGCGTTTTTGATAAACCTTTTCTTAAAAGGTTTTAAAGAAAAAGTGTTTTGTAAATCTTGTGTAATCTTGTGTAATCTCGTGGTTTTTTACCCTTGTTAATGTTTGGTGACGAAAATGACAAACGAGTATGAACTGATAATAAAACCCAAAAAGGGTCTTTTCTCGATTGATATACACGAGATGCTAGAGTATAAAGAGCTTTTATTCTTCTTAGCGTTGCGGCAGATACAGATACGGTATAAACAGACCGTAATGGGTGCCTCATGGGCAATGCTGCAGCCGTTTTTCACCATGATTGTATTCACGTTGATCTTCGGCGGGTTAGCGAAGATGCCTTCAGAAGGCATACCATATCCTCTGTTCTCGTATTCGGGACTGCTTTTGTGGACTTATTTTGCTAATTCGGTCGGTCAGTCAGGGAATAGTATGGTTGGCAATGCGAGTTTCATATCGAAGATATACTTCCCGCGATTGTTTATTCCTTCAAGTGTATGCTTAGCGGGCTTGGTGGATTACGGTATTGCAATGATCATATTAGTACTTATGATGGTATATTACATGTTCGTGCCGAACATGAGCATTATCATACTGCCATTGGTTGTGTTTGTGACGTTCATACTGGCGTCGGGGATGGGCTATTGGCTATCGGCTATATGTGTGAAATACCGAGATATTCAATTCATCTTACCTTTTTTTATCTCTTTGCTTATGTTTACCACGCCCGTAATATATCCGCCAAGTATGGTTGGTGAGCAATACCAGTGGCTCCTAACTCTGAATCCTATGACGGGCTTGATTGATGCGCACCGTGCGTGTCTGCTGGGGCATCAGCCTGTGGATTTCGCTACGCTTGCTGTTTCGATTGCTATATCGGCGTTAATATTTGTTACTGGTATTATCTATCTAAAGAACACGGAAAAGTATTTCGCGGATTTGATTTGAATGAGTGAATGAGTGAATGAGTGAATGAGGAGATGAGGGGATGAGTAAATGGGTAGATGGGGGGAGGAGTAAATGAGGGGTAATGAAGACGCATAAGGACTTGGATATTTGGAAAAGGGGGATTGAGTTAGTAACTGAGGTCTATAAGCTCACAAAAAGTTTTCCTAGGGAAGAAACGTATGGGCTGAGTTCTCAAATGCAACGAGCTGCGGTTTCCTATCCGTAATTGTTTAGCAAACCACAAGATTACACAGATTTTCACGAGAAAACAATAATAGTAATCAGGTTTCAATAAACTATTGGCTATCCCATCTCTATTAACCTTAATTTCTTGTGTTAATCTTGTGGAATCTCGTGGTTTTTTAGATTAGCTATTCAAATACGCTTATCCTAGTAATATTGCGGAAGGTGCAGCTAGGAATTCTAAAGCCGATTATAATCGCTCTGGGTTCTTTGTCCGAGTTGGAGACACAAGTTATCATATCAAAAGATTTGGGATATACATCTGATATTGATAATTTGTTAAATCAAATAGAAATATTACGTAAGATGACGCTCAATTTTATTAAACATTTGAAAAGAGTGAATGAGTAGATGGGAGAATGGGTAAATGAGTGAATCAGTAAATGGGGGAATGGGTAATACAAATCTACTCACCAACTCATCTACTCATCTACTTTAAAAATATAAAATGGGAGATAGTAAGGGGCAGCCTTATGGGATAGGAATCGGCGGAAAATCGGTCAGTGTTGTGTGGATTCAGGAAAGGGCTAATAAAAATGAGTTTCTACTTACAGGACATGCACATAAAGAGCGACAAGAGGAGTTTATCAAAACAAAAGAGATTAGAGCTGCTTTAATAAGTGGGGAAATATTAGAAAACTACCCAGATGATCCAAGAGGACCAAGCTGCTTAATATTAGGATTTTCCGAAGGTAGAGCAATTCATGTTGTTTGTGGTCGGACTAAAGGTGATTGGCTTTTGATCATAACAGTTTATATACCAAGACCACCTAAATGGATAAATGAAAGAAATAGAGCAAAGCGAGGTGATAAAGATGGCTCATAATTATGGAGATTGTTATTTCTGTGGGGGCGAAGTTGTTGAAGAGGTTATAGAGCACGAATATCGCTGGAAGGGGCAATTATATATCCTAGAGGGTGTTCCCGTCGGTATCTGTCAGCAGTGTGGTGAGAAATACTTTACTGCTCTGGTATCAGAAGCAATAGATAGAATTGTTGAGGCAAAGGAAATCAAAAGAACCGTTAGCGTCCCGGTCAAAGAATTTAAGCCTGTAGAAGCGCTATAAATTGAGAGTTTCGGGAAGGGCAGAATAAACCGGTGTAATCTCATGGTTACAACAAGGTCCAAAAAAGACAAAATCCTCCCGGTAAAGCATCTATCCAAGCGATACCAAATCGGGATGGACATTTGAAAGGGTGTATGAGTAAATGAGTGAATGGGGAAATGAGTGAAACAGTAAATGAGAAAAAGGGTGGTACTCATTCTCTCAACAACTCATCTACTCACATGCAGAGAGAATATCTATTTCAATGGTGCTATTTTGGTATTACCATTTCTCTTTTAGGTTTATTTAGGTGGGCGAATGAAAGGTACTCCTTAAAATGTGAAGATGGAAATTTACTTTGATACCTGTGTCTATTGTAGACCGTTTGGTGATCAAACTCAGAATCGAATTAAAAAGGAAACAGCGGCATTTGTTAATGTATTAAAGCTTGGAGAGATGGGAATAGTTACCATTGTTAGTTCTGATGTTCTAAATTTAAGGAGGATAAAAGGATATGGCAGTAGCAAAGGATAGTGCAAGTGCATTAGAGGATTTGATGAGAGAGGGTGCTAAAGCATTGATAGATAGACTTGGATATGCAAATGCAGCACGGTTCATTGCGATATTGGGTGGAGAAGGTGATTCTGTCAGAGATATAAGATAAAAAAGGATGAAATCCGATATAGATGAGATAGCGGAGAGGATAAAGAGAAGAAAGTCAGGCAAGGAAATGAAGGAAGAAAGCAAAGGTGATTACTACAGAGATGTTTGAAGGAGTAAATGAGTAAAACAGTAGATGGGAGAATGGGTAAATGAGTGAATCAGTAAATGGGGATATGAGTGAAACAGTTGATGAGAAAATGGGTAATACTCATTCACTCACCAACTCATCTACTCATCTACCCAACACCACCCCCATCATCCAGGTAAAACACCTCTCCAAGCGCTACCAAATCGGGATGGACCGAACCTACAAGACGTTCTGTGAAAGCGTTACAGACACCATAAAATCGCCCTTGAAACGATTGAAAAGTTTCAGCAGGCAAGAAGAAACTTTCTGGGCGTTGAAAGACATCAATTTCGAGGTGTATCCGGGTGAAGTGGTCGGCATCATCGGCCGAAACGGTGCGGGTAAGACTACGCTGCTCAAGATCCTTTCTCGTATTACGCATCCTACAGAAGGCGAGATAACACTAAGAGGTCGTGTTGCGAGTTTGCTTGAGGTCGGTACAGGGTTCCACCCGGAACTCACGGGCAGAGAGAATATCTATTTCAATGGTGCGATTCTGGGTATGACGAAGCAAGAAATTGAGGATAAATTCGATGAGATTGTGGCGTTCTCTGGCGTTAAGGATTTCCTTGATACACCACTCAAAAGATATTCTAGTGGGATGCAGGTGCGGCTTGCATTTGCGGTTGCTGCACATCTTGAACCGGAGATTCTGGTGGTGGATGAGGTACTCGCTGTTGGAGATGCTGAGTTTCAGAAGAAGTGCTTGGGCAAGATGGAGGATGTGGCAAAGGAAGGGCGGACAGTTTTGTTTGTGAGCCATAATATGGCTGCAATAGAGAATCTTTGTCAGCGTGCAATTGTCCTGCAACAGGGAATGGTTCAGTATATCGGTAGTCAATCAGAATCTATAGCTAAGTACCTGGTAAGTTTCTCGGATGGTGTGAGTTCTCTGAAAGAACGCACAGATCGGCAAGGTTCAGGTGAAATAAGGGTTGTTGCTATTGAGATCAGAGATGGTGAAGGGAATATTTTAGATACAGTCACTTCTGGGCAGAATATAGAAATTCACTTATATTTTGAGATACAGCCAGGTATCAGTCTTTCAAGAGTTCTTGTAGGTTTTACGGTAAACACCCAGTTAGGTATACCAATATTTCTTCAACACAACAGGCTAGCTCAAAATGACTTTGGTTTTATAGATAAAAATGGTGTATTTATTTGTAAAATAAAGAGACTACCGTTACCGAGGTCTACCTATAAAATAGGATATAGTATCATGCCAAACCATGGAAGAGACGGAACTTATTACGACACCATGGGATATGCTGCGGACTTGGTAGTAGTTGACGGGGATTTCTATGGCTCCGGTGAAGTACCTCCAATTACACATGGAGTTTGCCTTGTGGACGCTCAGTGGCGGATGAAGTCTGGCATGGCAGTATCTCCGCTAGTCAGTAAGTAAAAGCTAGAAATACAAATGAATCGCTCATGAAAACCCGATTGTTTAAGGATAAAAACTAATGAAACCTAAAAGTAGCTGTACAGAGTTTACGGGATACTCATTACTTTGTGAACAAGCAGCAAATGATGACCGGATTTTTGAAACTTTTAGGAATCGTCCTGAATATACAGGAGTAGTGGAGACTGTTAACTATTCGACGGGAACGGAATACCTCAATATTGTAATGTCTCAAAGTCCTGAGTTTGCTGACGTATTTGAAAAATTCAAATCAACCGATAAACTGGGTAACCCTAAAGTCTATGAGTATCTGTATGGATTATTTTCCCCGACAACTCTAAGGTATATAAAAGTTTTAAGTGATTTAAAAAATTATTTTGGTAGCCTGAATGGAATGAAAATTATTGAAATAGGTGGTGGATATGGCGGACAATGTAAGGTTATTTCCGATTTATTTGAGTTTGAGAGTTATACTCTTGTAGATTTGGAGCCTTGTCTGCGTTTAGCGAAAAAGTATCTAGATAAGCTTGAAGTAAAAAATGTTAGTTATTGTACGAGCCATGATTTGACGGGGGAATGTAACTATGACTTAGTCATCAGTAACTACGCCTTCAGTGAGATTACAAGAAATGTACAAGACATTTATATAAAAAAAATTCTGAATAAATCATCAAGAGGATATATGTTGTGTAATTTTATAACTCATGGTACGCAAATTAACTCATATACGGAATCGGAATCAATTAATCTACTAAATAATAATATTTGGGCACTCAAAGGAAAACCCCCTCTTACCAGCTCAGATATCTCTTGCAGTATTTCGCTTCTGCTTTGGGGTATAAGAGGAGGGGTTGCTTTATTGAAGATGAGTGGTGGATTAAGCATAGCATGGCAATATTTCTTGGCAGTCAGTAAGTCAAAACTGGGAATAAAAAGGAGTCTTGTATAAAAGAAAGCTCAATTATTAAGTCTGATTAGAATAGTTAAATATCATTTTTTTAGGCAGGCTAACTATGCATCGGCGATCGATGTAGAACGAGTTGAACAGACTTTCTACATTAATTATTTACGTGAAGGTATGACTGTTTTTGATGTCGGTGCGAATGTAAGTGAAATATCTTTGCTGTTTTCTCGCTTTGTGGGAACCACAGGAAGGGTGCATGCATTTGAAGCTACCGGCTCAACATTCAAGAAACTAACTCAAGTCTGCCAATTAGCGGGTCGCCATCATATTGCATTGAATCATAAGGCAGTGGCGGATAAGGAAGGAATATTGAAACTGCACATATATGATGAAAACCACGCCAGTTGGAACTCTCTGGCAGATCGTCTTCACTATCGCTATGGAATTGATGTTAAGTCAACTAATATAGAGAAAGTTGAATCTGTAACGATTGATGAGTATTGCAAGGAGAATAGTATCTCGCAAATTGACCTTCTCAAAATAGATGTTGAATGAGCAGAGTATCAAGTGTTATTGGGTGCCCGTCATATGCTGGAAAGTCAAAGTATCCGCTGTTGTGTTTTTGAGTTTGGTGCAACCACGTTTGACATGGGCAATGACCCAAACGAAATTGAAGCTTACCTAAAACAATTTGGATATCGGATACGAAATGTAGTTAAGGGCAATCCCATTTTTCCTGGGCGCTCGAGCGCTGCTGAAGCTCGTTTCTCCGTTCATGTAGCAATACCAATAGATGTAGCAAAATGAAAAGACTATCGCAATATAGGAGAAATGTTACTTCACAATTTGGTGAAGACGGCATCATCGAAGCTATATTTGAAAAGCTAGGTATTGAAAAAGGATGGTGTGTTGAATTTGGAGCGTGGGATGGTAAATTGTTCTCAAACACGTGGAATTTATGGCATAACAAAGGTTGGAATGCAGTTCTTATCGAGGGCGATCCGGTTAGAGCAAATGAATTAGAGGACAATGTAAAAGATTATCCAAACGTAACCAGTATCCAATCTTTTATATCTCATGAGGGCGTATCAAGTCTATATAAAGTGCTTAAAAAAACTAATATTCCAGAAGATTTTGAATTACTATCAATTGATGTAGATGGTAATGATTTTCACATTTGGAAGGAGTTTAAGCAATATAAGCCAAAATTAGTAATCATTGAGCATAATCCAACCATTCCACCACATATAGAATTTGTTGATTTGCCTGGAAGGGAGGGAATGGAGGGTATAGGTTGCTCTGCAGTTGCTCTAGTTAAACTTGCTAAAGAAAAGGGCTATGAATTGGTGTGTTGTACTCATTCGAATTGTTTCTTCGTCAGAAGGGAATTGGTTCCTCAACTTGAGATAGGAGATGCTTCTTTAGAAAAACTTTTCCAGTATGATGGTTTAACCTACATTGTTTCTTCTTATAGGGGTCATCCTTTCCTAACTAAACATAACCTATTAGCAAATGATCCGTCCTTTGTTGATAGTAGAAGTATAGAAGGTGTTTTTCGACAAATATTTTTAGTTCCAAAACATCTGCCTGATAGTTCAATGCCAGTTTTATTAGTTTCGGGAGATTTACTAGAAAAAATAGTTCCTTTTCTCAAATTTTTTTACAATATGTATTTTATATTTTCTAAGATAAGAAAGAAGTTAAAGCAGCTTATGAGCATATTTAGGGTTTCTTAGTTTCCATTTATAATGTAGGAGGAAATTATAATGGGTATAATACGAATGGGGCCTCCAAGTGAGCCAATTCTGCAACTCAAGGAAAGATACAAGTTAAAGGACTTTATCGAAACGGGTACATTTCACGGCAGCACAGCTGTTTGGGCAGCGTCTCATTTCGACAATGTTATAACAATCGAGTTTTCTAAAGAGATTTACGACCAGACAGTCGCCAAGTATGGCAACAAAATACAAAATATTAACTTTCTGTTTGGCGATTCGAGATCTGTGCTTAAAACAGTTGTCCCGAAGTTAACTCATCCAGCTATTTTCTGGTTAGACAGCCATTGGAGCGGCGGCCAAACTTATGGAAAGAATGATGAATGTTCACTTATTGAGGAGCTTCGTATGATAAACCTATCTAAATACGCACATTTTTTATTCATAGATGATGCACGCTTGTTCATGTCGCCGCCTCCAATGCCTCACCTGATAGAACAATGGCCGTCGATTGATGAAGTAATTGATGCGCTTAAATCAGGAAATCACGAGTTTTACATTGTACTCTTTGAAGATGTGGTCATCGCAGTCCCAGAGTATGCAAAAGAACTTGTTGCCAACTATTGCCAAGATATAAACACTAAAGCATGGGAAGAGTATGGCAAACGTCTAAACGAATCTGCAATTAAGCAGGGATGCAGATTAATTGTACAAGGCATGAAGTTAGTTGGTTATGATTTGATTGTAAAGGCGCGGAGACGAATTCACCTGAAAAAGTAACGAAAATATGATAGAACTAAAGCCGAATTTAATGCAGGGTTATACATGCCCGATTTGTGGAACTGAATTAGCTGCTACTGACTTTCTCATTACGGGAATGAGAACTTTAGTAGAAGGTTCATGTAATCTATGTAAAAAAGATTTCATTACTGATATGCCCACTGGATTTGGCTTATATTACCCAACAACTATTGAACTCGATTCAAAAAAGGTTTTTGATCCGGTTAATGTAAAATGGCATAGTGATTTGTTGTTAAATAGTTTAGAGAATAAAATAGAGCATGCAGTTAATTTGAACATTATTAAATTTAAAGAAAGAGCTGAAATTATAATTATAAATTGTTTAGATTTTTTGTATGGTCATGCCCTATTAAAATTATTTAATGTGCAATATTATTTGGATACATACAAAAGTAAGGGCATTTGTGTTTTAATCCCCAGGCAATTTAGAATTTTAGTTCCAGATGGTGTTTCAGAAATATGGGAAGTGGATATGCCTTTAAAAGAATTGCGTTTATGGCACACTCAATTAGATAAAAAAATACACGACGAAGTGTACAAAAGGAAAAAATGCTATTTATGTGTCTGCTTCAATCATCCAGTTGCTGGTTCTTTTGACATACATAGATTTGTTAAAAACCCTTCAAACAATTTGCATTTTAAGAAACCAGTTTTTGTTTTTATATATCGTGAAGATAGATTGTGGGGCAAGTCAATGAATAAACAACTAAAAAACATAAATAATCTTTATACGTTATTGAAAAACTACTATACTGATATAACTTTTATAGCTACTGGCATAACAAAAGATAAAAAATCAATTAATCGCTTATTTGCTAATAAATTCCACAACGGAATTATAAATGAGACGACAGACAAACCCAGTGTTAATCATGAGAAATTGTGGCTTGATATATACGGTGTTGCAGATTGTGCTATTGGAGTACATGGCTCAAATATGATTATACCATCCGCATTAGCTGAATGTATTGTTGAACTTTTACCAGAAAGCAGGTATTCCAATATTTTCCAGGAGTATTTACCTACAACTAATGATGATAATCATCTTGAGAACTTATATCGGTTTAGAATTGTATATGGAAATAAAACCTTAGAAGACATCTCACCGGAAAGAATTTTTTTGATTGTAAAATCATTAATTGATGGGAAAGTGCGTTTTAGAGATTATATGGGAAAAGAATTTCAGGATAGAAGTTATTATAAAGAGAAATCCGATAGATTAAAAGAGATTACAGATTATTTTTTAAAATACAAAATAAATAAAATGACATGATAAATATCACCTTTGGAATCATCATTCTGAATGACGAGCCTTTTAGATGCTACTGCTTGCGGTCGCTCTATAGATCTGCACATGAAATTATCGTATTGGAAGGAGCATCAAAAAAGGCTGCTGCTATCTCCATGTCAGACGGACACTCGACAGATGGCACGTTAGATGCTTTATATCGATTAAAAACCGAAGAAGATCCCGAAGACAAGGTTAAAATCATTACAAAGGATGGTTTTTGGAGTGAAAAAGATGAGCAATCACAAGCTTATGCTGAACGGGCAACAGGAAACTATCTCTGGCAGGTTGATATTGATGAATTTTACTTAACAATGTTGACAAGGAAGTTATTCGTATAGGATATACTGGCCTTACGTCGGTACCTTGACACGCAGCCCGTGATATCTGCACGTATCGCAACCTTTACCCTCTATGTCCGGCTGATAAATAAACTGCTTGCCTTACAGCAGGATAAGAGCAATTAAGCAAAAAATGTGTGATGTATATGCTATACACTCCTATTTTTGGTGTGATATTCATGCGATTGATGGAG
>QENH01000141.1 GCA_003336485.1 Candidatus Methanophagales archaeon | reverse complement strand
AAAAGCATAAAATCTGAATTTATTTTACGGTGGCCCCTTAGAGCGGGCTATCCAAATGTATGCTGTGACGTTCTTGGTAGTATGACTGCATGGCGTGTCAGCAATTTCCCAATGACAAAGGAATAAGAAATGAAGGTTCTTTAGTACTCGACATCAGCCGCCAGTCCAAGTTCCTCTTTTCTGAGTGTTCGTGGTAGATCTTTTTGCAGGTAAGAGGACAGGGTTCGCCACAGGACGCCAAAGGTGCCGGAAGATTTAGCATGCTCGTCATATCTGTACTTCTTCCCTGCTTTGATGATGCATTCAGTATATTTTTCCTGAAATTCCTCATGGAAAATTTTATTTATATGATGAAAAAGAAGGGTACTATTATAACAGCTTGCAAAACAAATCCCAGAAGATAGAAAGGAGGGTCGAATATGGAAGTAAGGAGTCCGGAATTTGAAAATAGTAATCATATTCCCCGGAAATTTACCTGTGAAGGGGATGATTTCAACCCGACACTCATGATTGATGATATTCCCTCGGGGGCTAAAAGCCTTGCTCTCATAGTTGATGATCCGGATGCACCTATGGGGACCTGGGTCCATTGGGTTTCATTTAATATTCCTGTTATTTCGCAGATTGACGAAGACAGCATTCCAGGAAAGCAAGGGCTAAATGATTTTGGCAGGAAAGAATATGGAGGGCCCTGTCCTCCCTCCGGTACTCACCGTTACTTCTTTAAACTATACGCCCTGGACACCGTGCTTAACTTAAACGAAGGGATTAGCAAGGAAGCCTTAGAAGACGCCGTGGAAGGTCATATATTGGATAAAGCAGAATTAATCGGGTTGTATAAAAAGGGTTCGAGTTTTTGAAAAGGATTTAAGGGAGTTATGTTTGAAGATAGAAAAGATGCAGGTGAAAAGCTTGCCAGAGCATTAAAGAGATACAAAGACAGAGATGTTCTCGTTCTGGCTATTCCAAGAGGTGGTGTTGAAGTAGGATACCAAGTTGCAAAATATCTAGTTGCAAGTTTTTCGCTGTTAGTAACAAGGAAATTGCCTTTCCCGGATAATCCAGAGGCGGGATTCGGCGCAATTGCAGAAGATGGAAGTACATTCATTTTTAAGGATGCTGAGCGGTGGCTTCCGAGAGAAGCAATTGCTGAAATCATGAAAGAGCAGAAACAAGAGATTAAGAGGAGAATAGCGATGTTGAGAAAAGGTAGACCATTACCACAAATTGAGAGCAAAATGGTCGTATTAGTGGATGACGGTATTGCCATGGGTTCCACAATGCGTGCTGCTATAATGCTTTGCAAAAATAAAAAAGCAATGAAAATCATCGTGGCAGTACCAGTCTCAGGAGAAGATGTTGCAGAAGAGATAGGGGCGATGGTTGATGAAATAGTAGTCTTGGAGAAACCCGTATTCTTTCGCGCTGTAGCACAAGTATATAGGAATTGGTACGATGTGTCAGATCATGAAGTAATTGAGATGATGAAAAAAAAGGAGATGTAAATGAAGAGGAGTGTACCGATTGTGAGGTTTGCATAGATGTATGTGAACAAGAGGCGCTCAGCATGGAAGAGGCGTGAAAAAGGAGGACATACGCGTCTCGATCACCGGCGATGTCCTTTTCATAGACCTACCGAAGGCGGAGGAGGTCAATCCAACAGAGATATAGGTCAAACTTGAGTAAGCGCAGTGATTAAAGATAAGAACTCGAAAACCTTTTTATGTCCTGAAACTTATGAATCTTTATAATTGAAAGGAGGTGCTTCTCAAATGGCATTTATGCCCCCCGAAAGTAACGCGGAGAAAATCTCTTTTAAGGATGGCTGCCCCTATTTTGGGATGGAACCATCGGGACAACCTAAATGCGAAACAGGCGATATTATGGCGGAATACTTACCAGGGATGTATCCTGCGAGCTTAGGTGACTTATGTCTCAGCTCTGCTGAAAATTGGATTGACTGCATATATTTTAAGAGGGCAAAGCTCCTCTAAGAAGGTGTAAAAAAGATGAAGATATGTGTAACTGCGGCTGCGGGAGATCTTGATGCAAGAGTGCACTGGGAATTTGGAAGGAGCAAATACTTCGTGATTGTAGACCCTGATACAATGGCGTTTGAAGCAGTACCAAACGAAAACATCATCGATGAGACAGGGCGAGCTTTCTGTATCGGACATCCGGAAATGCTTCTGAATAAAGAGGTGGATTTGGTTATCTCCGGAAACATAGGACCAAATATATTCCATATGCTTCATGCGGCGGGCGTGGATATTGCGACTGTCACGGCTGGCACGGTAAAAGAAGCAGTTGAGATGTACAAAAGCGGTGGCTTGAGTATAATTGGAGCTACGATGCCTAGGCGTATAAAAGAAGAGATTTCAATGCTTGATAGGCGAGCAAAAGATCTGAGGCAAGAATTAGAGCAGATAGATAAGAGATTGGAGGAGCTCAAGAAGTAACTCAAATCATTCTTTCTTATTTTTGGCACACCAACGCGGTTTGGAAATATGTTTCGTTGATCGCTTCTAAGCTTGGAAGATTTCGGAAAGAGATAATTGATGCGATGTGCGAGTAAGATAGGAGAGATATAACATGAAATTTTTTAACATGATTCGAGCATCAAAAAACCCTTAAGTTTATAAATACGAACCAGGAATAGTTAGATATGGCAGAGGAAAAGGATAAAAAAAACTTACTAAAGATATCAGGATATTCAAGTACTGCGATAGAATACATCCTTAGGATGGTGAATGTAGGAAAAATAGAGGACCCTGATGCTCACGCTGTTTATACCGGTCCGTGTGGAGACACAATGGAGATTTTCCTGAAGATTGAGCCTGAGTCAAAAGAGATAAAGGAGGCGAAGTTTCTTGCAGTAGGGTGCGCAGGCGCTCTTGCCTGCGGATCTGCTCTGACAGAGATGATAAAAGGAAAGACGATAGAGCAAGCGGAGAAAATAGATGAGGAGGATGTAGTGGATTGGCTTGGTGGTATTCCAATACAGAAGATTTATTGCGCTTGTTTAGCAAAAAGGACGTTGAAGCACGCGATTAAGGGATATAGAAATAAACAGGGATGAATAGGATTTGAGCGTTTGATCTATTCGTTTCCGGTTGACTTTTAAATAACGGTAGGACACTTGGACCTGTCTCATTTATCTAATTATACCTAATCGTATATAATAACATTTTTTATCAGTAGTGTTACTGTAAATCTCAGCGCGGAGAAGGTGTATACCACATACAACCCCAAAATGGCCACAGTAGCAGATATGAAAAGCGCCATAGAAGACGCGGGCTATCAATATCTTGGTGTAGCGGGTGAAGGGACAGAAGATTTAGAAGAGGTTGCAAGGGAAAGAGACTTACGAGAAAAACGCAACAGATTTATTGTCGGGTTTGCGGTAGGTATCCCGTTAATGATCCTTATGCGTGTTACGGTCGCAAAATTTCCGTTTTCAATGGCATATTTTATGCTTGTTGTTTCTGCGCCTGCATTCATTTATGTTAGTCATCCGATATTCAGTGCTGCCTATCGTGCTCTTAAAAATAGGAATCTCAACATGGATGTGATGTATTCCATGGGTATATGAGTTGCATTTGTATCAAGCCTTCTGGCTACTTTCGGTATACTTACAGAAGAATTTCTGTTTTACGCTACTGCGCTTATTCTTGCATCGTTTCTCACCATAGGGCGGTACATGGAGGCAAGAGCAAAAGGAAGAACCTCCGAAGCGATAAAAAAACAAAAGGAGGTGATGAATATGGCGATAGATCCGGTATGTAAGATGGAAGTGGACGAGAAGACGGCGAGGTTTAAGACCGAGTATAAAGGAGAGACGTATTACTTCTGTGCACCTGGATGTAAAAAGGCATTTGAGGACAATCCAGAAGAGTATGTTGGATAGGCATAAGGACAGCGAATTGCATACACCATGTTATATATATGACTCGAAGGGCAATGTTGCGAACAATGTCCAGAAGCCATTCTAAATACAAAACGCAGGTCATTCATGCATTCTCATCTATCTAAAAGTTATGAGGTAAAAATGACGGGGAAGTTTCTGCCAAAGGGTGGCATATACGAAGTAAGTTTCGGATTTCATTCCAAAATGGGAAGATGTACGACGTTAATGTTGGATATACCGAAGTTAAGCGACATTGCCGCAAATATCATAAGATTTAAGTATCAATAATCGTTATAGAAAAAATTGAGTATGCATAAAAAGATGATATTAAACCGTAAGTTGGAGGAGGTGAAATAATGAAACAAGTAAAAGATTTTTCGTCTGCCAAAAAGACAAATATATGGTTAAAAGAAAATCAGGACAAAGAGATAATTGACATTAAATACAGTGCTGGAGGTTTTGCAATAATTTATGAAGAATAAATATAATACACACAAGAAATGGAAAACAAAAATATCGATGAGGAAACGGATGAATTGGCAGGAGAATATCTCGAAAAAGGCATATTTCAGGAAATTCATTATGTACGCTTGCTACATTATCACCAGACAAAAAAACTTTCTCTAAAAGAGCGTATCCCGTTTTATAAGGACGTAGGGGAAGATTATGCCCCTTGATATGCAACGTCAGATAATACCGCATACGCTGCGGGCTGTCGCCCTTGCCCTTCGGGACATTTTGCTATCGCAAAACGTCGTATATGCGGGGAACGAACGTTATATAAAATTCAGCGCTGTTGAAACAAATATAAAAGATGTAACTAATAATTATTCATACGGTGAAAGATCACGATAAGTAAAAGAGACAAAGAGATTATTACCAATGTACGAAAAAATATATGGCTTCCACCATTCAAAATTATCTATTTGGGTCATCATTAGATAGAGCTAGTGAGCCTAACGATATTGACTTAGCAGTAGAAGGAATAAGACCTGATTTTTTTAAAAATTTTATGGTGAGTTACTGAGAAGTTTATCTAAACCAGTTGATCTTGTTGACTTATCCAGAAAATCATCTTTATAACTTTTTCTTTTAGATAAATCATACCTGGAATTGATTGTGAGGACATACTTTGAAGATTGAACTTAATTTTATCTGTGGTAAAGTTGAAGTCTTACAGAAAAAAATGCAGAAATTATTTTTTATATATACCCAAACTTATTTAAGAGGTAGTTAGAAAGTAAAAATTATTGTACCCAAGGAGGATGATGACATCATGAAAGAAGAAAAAGAAAGATATTTGACCACGAACCAGGGTGTACCGGTTACGGACAACCAGAACTCGTTGAGCGTTGGCGAACGCGGTCCTGTGTTGTTACAAGACGTCCAGTTTATCGAGAAGATGGCTCATTTTGATAGGGAACGTATCCCCGAAAGGGTTGTCCACGCCAAGGGAGCAGGGGCACACGGCTACTTTCAGGTTTACAAGAGCATGGAACCCTATACGAAGGCGAAATTCCTTCAGGACCCGGATAAAAAGACCCCTGTATTTATACGGTTTTCTACTGTAACCGGTGGCCGTGGCTCTGCTGATACAGTGAGGGACCCCCGCGGATTTGCCGTTAAGTTCTACACCGAGGATGGTAACTACGATCTTGTAGGGAACAACCTGCCTGTCTTTTTCATCCGGGACGCCATCAAGTTCCCGGATATGGTTCATGCCTTCAAGGGCGCACCGGATAGCAATATCCCATCGGCTTCTTCCGCGCATAACCGCTTTTGGGATTTTATATCCCTGACACCGGAATCAACCCACATGATTACCTGGCTCTTTTCCGACCGCGGGACACCCAAAAGCTACCGTATGCAGGAGGGTTTTGGCGTCAATACCTATGTATGGGTGAACGCCGAGGGAAAGTCGGTGTATGTGAAATACCACTGGAAGCCGAAATTGGGTGTGCATAACATTGACCGTCATGAAGCAACCCGGTTGGCTGGTCTTGATCCCGATTACCTTTCTCGTGACCTCTACGATACGATTGCCCGCAGCGAAGAGGTTGAGTACGAGCTCAATGTCCAGTTGATGGATATTGCAGACGAATTGAAACAAAATTTCGAGCCACTCGATGCCACAAAGACATGGCCTGAGGACAAATTCCCACTGATGCCAGTGGGCAAAATGGTGCTCAATCGCAATCCGGAAAACTTCTTCACCGAAGTAGAGCAGGCGGCTTTCTGTCCCGCCAGCATCGTTCCCGGGATCGAGTTTTCTGCTGACAAGTTGCTCCAGGGTCGAACGTTCTCATATAATGATACTCAGCGCTATCGGTTGGGTGCGAACTACCTGCAACTTCCCGTCAACCGCCCTCTGGTGCCGGTAACCAACAATCAGCGCGATGGGAGCATGCAGTCCGGAGCTTTCACTGGCTCGGTTAATTACGAGCCCAATAGCTTAGCTGGTGGTATGCCTAAGGAGGCTCCAGCGGGTACATCTCGTGTATATCGGATAGATGGGGAAGTGACTCGTCGGAAGATTGGCATAACGAATGATTTCGAACAGGCTGGTGAGAGATTTCGCTCCTTGAGCAAGACGGACCAGGAACATCTGGTAGATAACCTCATTGCGGATCTTATGCACATAGATAAACCGATTCAGCAGCGGGTGGTTGATAACCTGACAAAGGCTGATCCGGAGTTGGGTAGATCTGTAGCGGAAGGTATAAAGCTCTAACTATTGTATCTTGACATTGCCACATTTCATTTACCACAGAGAACGCTGAGTTCACAGAGAAAGTTTTATGTGCAGATTGTTACCTTAAAAAACCGAAAACCTTTTTATATTTGCAACTCTAAACTTATTACATAGTTGAAACTAAAACAAAACGAATGAGGGCAAGGGGCAGCAGTTGCTGGATTGGATCTGGTATGATGCAGAGGATGTGAGGTGAAAACGCGACTAGTCAATGGAGAAACTCAGTGCATATCTGGAAAATGAGGGTATTCGCTCATCCTATCAGCGTTTGAAGATTCTGCAATATCTCCAAGCGCACAGAACACATCCAACCGTTGATATGATTTACAAGAATCTTTCAAAAGAGATACCAACACTTTCAAAAACGACCGTTTATAATACAGTAAAACTTTTTGTGAGTAAGGGCATTGTCCAAGAGCTGACAATAGAAGAGAAAGAAGTGCGATACGATGCCGATACAACGCAACACGCGCACTTCAAGTGTATTGAGTGTGGGAGCGTGTATGATGTAGCACTGGAATCTACAATCGTTCTGCAGGGGATGGTAACAGAAGAGGGTCATAAAGTTATAGACTGCCAGGTTTACCTAAAAGGCATTTGTAAAGATTGCTTAAAAAGTACCAAAAATTAAATTAGATTCTTTGTGGAAAACGGAAAAGCGGAAAAAGAGGGAAAGAATGAGGTGGAGAGATGATAGAGTTTGAGGATGTTAGTAAGACCTTTAATGGACATGCGGTCTTCAAGGGGCTTTCATTCAGGATTAGAAAAGGGGAGATAGTCGGTCTGCTTGGGCGTTCAGGCGTGGGAAAAAGCACCATATTCAGGATGATTGCAGGATTAATCCTTCCTGACTCGGGAACGGTAAAGGTAAATAGTTCAAGAATCGGGTATATCTTTCAGGAACACCGTTTGATTCCGTGGAGATAATCTCAAAGACAAGGGGGCTAATGATAAATATAAATTTAATAATATGAACAACTATTTAGGAATAGGAGAAGAGCATGAGTAGCAAAGAGCTTATAAAAAACATCTCCTTCTCGGAGCCACATGTGTTAGTGAATCTAGTGGATTACGGAGAAGGGCGAGTGGTCAGCAGGACGCTGGCACAGAACAAAGGCGTGAGTATCACCCTGTTTGCATTTGACGTAGGCGAGGGTTTGAGTACGCATTCCGCGCCTGGGGACGCGCTGGTGCAGATTCTGGACGGCTAGGCGGAGATCAAGATTGGTGGTAATGACGTGACGGCAAAAGCAGGGGAAGTGGTGGTGATGCCTGCGGACGTTCCCCATTCGCTCGATGCCCGCAAACCGTTTAAGATGCTGCTTACGGTTGTGAAAAAGCCAAAGTAGGAGAATCAACGAACGCTAAAACTTTTTGTGAGCAAGGGCATTGTACAGGAACTGACGATAGAGGAGAAAGAAGTGCGATACGATGCCGCTATAAAGCCACATGTATGTGCACTTTAAATACCTTGGGTGAGATGCATAGCCCTAGAATCGCCAATATTTGATATTGAGATAGATGATAGAAGGGCATATGGTTATAGACCGCTACGCTTACCTAAAAGGCATTTGTAAAAATTGATTTTTAAAAACGGAAATAACGCTAACCTTTTTATAGTCACAACTTTAAACTTATTACAAGGATGTAATCAAAACAAAAAGGTGATGGGTATGGAAAAAAAAAGATGCAGTTTTGATAGAAGAAGCGACGGTGATAAGAAGAAGGAGGTGTGAGTATGGAAACAATTGAGAAGGTTATTATTGTTCTGGTTGTAGTGGTGACCGTGGGAGTCATCGGTGGTGCGGCAATTATGATGCCTATCATGGAGCATGAGATGCACAAACCAGAGAGTTGTGGGGCAAACTGTCATGAGATGCAGCCCTTTTATGACTCTTTGATGGTCTCATCGCATGCGGAAGTGGACTGTCACGACTGCCATAAGCCGCACAAATCGGAGATGTTCCTGTATATCGGGGAAGCGCTTCACCATGTGGAAGGCATGGCAGAAGGCATGACCGAAGGTAAGAGTTTAAACGAAACTTATGACGATATGGCAGAAGAAGTGGAGAATAAACCGCCAGCATCGCCAAAGAACGAATACTGTATGGAATGCCATAGTGAACACAAAAAACCAACAGAAAATATTGCAGACCCTACAATATCATGCTTTAAATGCCATTCTACGGTTGAACACACGACACACCGGATAAGTGAGTATAAAGGGCACGAGTCACCAGATTACAGCGGTTTCGAGTGCGCGGCATGCCACAACGACCATGATATGGATGTTAAAGAAATGACATGTCTGATCTGCCATCCACCGGAAAGACATCCGTGAAAAACGAAAATTTAATATGGGAAAAGAAATTATGTCTAAAATAGGGAGAGTTGGTGAATGATTTTAGGAGGTGTGAAACATGCTAAGTGAATTACCAATAGATTTGGAAAAGGTGAGTAAGGAAGATAGAGATAATGAGATATTGCGTGTCGGTATGATAGCGGAACTGGATGCGGTAAATCTGTATGAGCAGCTCGCAGCGATGGCGGAGCGAGAAGAGGTTAAAGCGCTTCTGCTGGATATAGCGAAAGAAGAGAAGACACACATGGGCGAATTTCAGGCTATGCTTCTAAGACAAGACAGGGAGCAGGTCGAGGAACTGGAGAAGGGTAAAAAAGAGGTGGAGGAATTGGTTGAATGAGTGGTATAATACTCTTAGTAATGGCCACTATGATTGCCGGAACTTTATTAGCCGGTACGATAGTTGCGGGAGCAGTTGAATCATCGGATTTTGATGATCCGACAGTATGTAAGGGCTGTCATGGCGAAATATACAATCAGTGGGACGGCTCGATGCATTCAATAGCATACACAGACCCTGTTTATTTGGCGGAAGAAGAGATGGCTTCTCGTGAGACGGATGGTCTAACAGACACATATTGTGCGCGGTGTCACACGCCAATCGGCGTCCTCTCTGGCGAAGTACCACCTATTGGACTCGAAAACCTGAGCGAAATATCAAAGAAGGGAATACAGTGCGATTTCTGTCATAGTGTCAATAAATCCACAGGTATAGGAAACGGAGCTTTTATGGTCTCTACGGATGGGATTAAGCGAGGACCGCATGATGATTCCAAAGCGCCGTATCACGGTAGTATGTTCTCAGAGCTCCACACAAAGTCAGAATTCTGCGGTATGTGCCATGACGTCAACCATCCTGTGACGGGGATTGCAATCGAGGAGACATATACCGAGTGGAAAGAAGGGCCTTACAACTCGACCACACAATGTCAGGACTGCCACATGACGCCTGGAGTCACGCATTTTGAGGCGAATCCCGGCAAGGCATCTGGTATTGGGCCTTACAGGGACCATGTTTATAGCCATTACTTTGTAGGTGGTAACGCCGCGGTAACAGGTGTTATTGGATCAGAAGTGCACCAAAGGATGGCAGAAGAGCGGTTAAAGTCTGCGGCAACGCTCGCTCTGGACGCAGAAATGAAGGATAATGAGGCCGAAATCACAGTCGAAGTCACGAACGTAGGGGCAGGTCACAAACTCCCAACAGGACTTACAGAGGCAAGAGAGGCCTGGATGGAGATTCTGGCAGAGGATGCCACGGGAAAGGAAATTTACCACAGTGGTGGACTTGATTCTGTGGGTGAGGTGGATCCTGACGCCGTAATGTATCATGTAGTGCTTGGAGATGCGTCAGGAGACCCAACGATGAAAGTATGGGAGGCAGAATCTATACTCTTTGATAACAGGATATTACCAAAGGAGACACGAGTTGAGAGGTACAATTTTGCTATACCTGGAGGTCTAAAGGGCCCAATCACTGTGGATGCGAAGTTGAACTACAGGTCTGCATCGCAAAAGTTCTTGGATGAACTCTTTGAGGATGGTGCTGTCGTTGCACCTGTGATAGAGATGGCCAGTGCACAGGGTATGATGGAAGTAGAGAAAGAATCAGGAGTTCCAGGTTTTGAGTGCATCTTTGTGTTAATAAGCCTTTTAGCTGTGGCTTATTTGGTGAGAAGGAGAAAGAAATAAGGAGGTAATGTAACTAAAAATGGAATTTGGAGATTTGATAAAAGGTGCAGAATCCGAAGGTAAGGAGAAGCATGTCCCTTATATTGAAGTTGGCAAGGGACGGGGAAGAGAGAACGTGGATGTTGTTCGAGTAATAGTGGGAAAGGAAGTGCCACATCCTAACACCACTGAGCATCATATCGCGTGGATAGAACTGTTTGGCGTGAAGAAAGAGGGACAGGTGATTTGTATCGGTAGAGCCACATTCGGAGCGGGTTATGCCAACCCAAACGCCAGGTTTCAAGTGCCTATTGCTGATTTTAAAGCTTTCTGTGCGCTCGCATATTGCAACATCCACGGTCTGTGGCAAAACAGTATAGAAATGGAATAGGAGGAAGATGAAATATGGAAGAAGAAGGATTTCCCCTGATAGGGGAGAAATTCCCGGAAATGGAAGTACAAACAACTCACGGAAGGAAGAAACTGCCAGAAGAGTACAAGGGCAAATGGTTTGTCTTGTTCAGTCATCCTGCGGACTTTACTCCGGTCTGCACGACAGAGTTCGTAGCGTTTCAAAGACGTTTTGACGAGTTTAAAAAACTTGACTGCGAGCTTATCGGATTGAGCATAGACCAGGTATTCAGCCACATAAAATGGGTTGAATGGATAAAGGAGAACCTGGACGTGGAGATAAAGTTTCCAGTAATCGCAGATGACACAGGTAGAGTTGCCAAGATGCTGGGGCTTATACATCCCAACAAGGGCACGAATACGGTAAGAGCTGTATTTGCTGTTGACCCGCATGGAATAATGAGAGCTATGATTTATTATCCACAGGAACTCGGTAGGAACATGGACGAAATCTTGAGAATGGTACGCGGTCTTAAAATCAACGATGAACACGGCGTGGCGATACCTGCAAATTGGCCAAATAACGAGTTGATCGGCGACGAAGTTATAATTCCGCCTGCATCTGATGAGCAAACTGCTAAGGAACGAGTCAAGCAATACAAATGCTATGATTGGTGGTTCTGCCACAAAAAGCAGTAAGAGGTGCAATAAAATATGCTAAGCGAAAAGATGCAGGAAGCGCTGAATGGTCAGCTCAACAAGGAGATGTATTCGGCGTATCTGTATATGGCGATGTCCGCGTACAGCTCGTACACCGGACTGAAGGGATTTGCCAACTGGTTCATGGTTCAGTACCAGGAAGAGATGCTACACGCGATGAAAATCTACGACTACGTCAATGACCAGGGTGGGCAGGTGAAGCTCATGGCTATTGAGCAGCCTGCAACAGAATTTGAGTCGCCCATGAATATGTTCGAGAAGACTCTGGCACACGAGAAGTTCATTACGAGGAGCATCAATGAGCTCGTTGATCTTGCTATCGCAGAGAAGGACCACGCTACGAATATCTTCTTGCAATGGTACGTTACTGAACAGATAGAAGAGGAAGGTAACGACAATGAAATCATTGCCAAGTTGAAGCTCGTTGGAGAAGACGGTAATGGCTTGCTCATGGTGGACAAAGAGCTGGCGGTGCGGCTATTTACACCTCCTGCGGCGGCTGAGGATGGATGAGCGCAAGGGGATGAACAAAATGAAAAAAGCAATAGTAATATATGAAACTACCTATGGATATACGGAAACGATGGCAAAAGCAATAGAGAAGGGACTGAAAGAGGCTGGAGTAGAAGTCGAATTGAAAAAAGTCATGGCTGTAAATTCGGATGAGCTCAAAGACTTTGACGCCGTAGTTCTTGGTTGCCCGACGTACCATCATGACATGATCACTACGGTGAAGACGTTCCTTTTCAAGATGAGGAATGCAGGTCTGAAAGGTAAGGTCGGAGCAGCATTTGGTGCTTATGGCTTTAGTGGCGAATCTGTCGAGATGATCTACGATACGATGAAGCATATCTTCGAGATGGACGTGGTAGAGCCAGCATTTAAACTGAAAAGCACAGAAGTGGTGACAATAGGGGAAAAAGAGTGCAAGGAGTTCGGGCAGAAAATTGCGGCGAAGATAATCTGACACTGTCCGATTAGCCGCAGCGTTCACGGAGAACTCCGCGTTCTCTGCCATAAAGTAAATTTGAAATATGAGAAGGAAGGGATAATAGGAAGGAGGTAGATGAAAAATGTCAAAATGGATATGTACCGTCTGTGGCTATATCTACGACGAAGAAGAAGCCGGGACGGCATTTGAAGATTTACCTGACGATTGGCTATGTCCCGTCTGTGGTGCAGACAAAGGCGCATTCAAGAAGGAGGATTAGAATGGAAGAGATAAAACCAGGAATCTACTGGGTCGGCGGTATAGATTGGGATGTGCGCAATTTCCATGGTTACCTTACGCAAAGAGGTGCCACGTACAACGCATACCTCATCATAGATGAAAAGATTGTATTAGTCGATACGGTGAAGCATTATCTGTTTGACGAGATGGTAGCTCGCATCCGCGAAGTGGTTGATCCATCTAAAATTGACTATCTGGTATCAAATCACGTGGAGATGGACCATTCCGGCAGTTTACCCAAAATGTTGCAGCTTGCGCCTGATGCGGAAGTAGTAACTAGTCCAAATGGTGAAAAAGGTTTGCGTAGACATTATAAAGAGGATTGGGATTTTAGAGTGGTGAAATCAGGCGATACCATAAACATCGGAAAACGAACCATGCAGTTCTTCCTCACGCCTATGGTACATTGGCCTGACAATATGGTCACATATATACAGGAGGAACAGATTTTATTCTCTAATGACGCCTTTGGGCAGCATATTGCCACTCCCGAGCGATTTGATGAAGAGGTAGGTTGGGACGTTCTTCACGAAGAAGCGGCGAAATATTATGCCAACATTGTCTTTCCTTATGGCGACCAGGTAAAAAAAGCGCTGGATGCCCTTTTGGGATTGGACGTGGAGATAATTGCACCCGGACACGGTATAATCTGGCGAACGTACATACCAAAGATTTTAGAAGCATACCAGAGATGGGCAACAAATAAGGTAGAAAACAGAGCGGTTATCGTTTATGATACCATGTGGGGCTCAACAGAGAAGATGGCATATAGCTTGCGGGCGGGACTGGAAAAGGCAGGTATTCCCGTTACCATGCGGAACTTAAAGACTCTTCATATCTCTGATATAATGGCTGATGTCCTCCGCTCAAAGGCTATTCTGGTTGGCTCGCCCACTTTGAACAACGGCATTTTTCCACCGGTAGGTGCTTTCCTCACCTATCTTAAGGGTTTGCGTCCTAAAAACAGGATAGGGTTTGCATTCGGTTCTTATGGCTGGGGCGGACAGGCAGTAAAAGAGGTGGAGACAATCATGAACGATCTTGGCTGGGATATGCCTGTTGAAGGCATTAAAATACCGTATATACCGGGTGAAGGGGAGTTGAATGGTATAGAAGAAATAGGTAAGAAGTTAGGAGAAGTTATCATAAAATGGCAAAAGCGATAATAATATATGAAACACGTTCGGGCAATACGGAAACGATGGCAAAAGCAATCGAAACGGGCTTGAAAGAAGCAGGAATTGAAGTTGAATCGAAAAAGGCTGCACGTGCAAATGCGGATGACCTAAAAGACGTGGATGCTGTGGTTCTCGGCTCTCCAACGTATGTTCGTAACTTGATAGCAGCGATGAAGACGTTTCTTTTCGTTATGGATAAAGCGGACTTGAAAGGCAAGGTTGGTGCGGCATTCGGATCTTACGGCTGGAGTGGCGAATCCATTGAGATATTGACAGAAACGATGAAGAATCTCGCAGGGATGGATGTGATAGAACCGGGATTGAGAATAAAACGCGGACCTACCGAAAAGGGCCTGGAAGAATGTAGAGAGTTCGGTAAGAAGATTGCCGATAGGATAAAATAAATATTTATTTACCGCCGAGAACATGGATACGCTGAGATGACAAAGAAAGATACTCCGCGTTCTCTGCGTGCTCAGCGGTAAACTAATTTAATAGGAGGAAAAAGAAAAATGGCAAAATGGAGATGTACGGTATGTGATTATATATATGACGAAGAGGAAGAGGGAACTGCTTTTGGAGATTTACCCAAGGATTGGGTATGTCCTGCCTGTGGTGTAGGTAAAGAGGTATTTGAAAAGGTGGACTAACATGAGTCTTAGAAGAGAACTGAAACCGCATATTTATTCGGTGGGGGCAGTTGACTGGGATAGAAGGTTATTTGACGAACTAATCCCGCTACCCGATGGAACAAGCTATAACTCTTACTTGATAAAAGGCAGCGAAAAAACGGCGTTGATTGATACCGTGGACGCAACCATGACGGACGTGCTAGTAAGAAATCTTGAAGACCTTGGTATTAAGGAGATAGATTATGTCATAGCCAATCACGCCGAGCAGGACCATTCAGGATCGTTAGCCGCAATACTCGGGATTTATCCCCGCGCCAGGGTTCTTTGCACACAAAAATGCAAAGATATGCTTATGGATTTGCTTTTGATACATCAGGATAAAATCATAACCGTTGGGGATAAAGAGGTTATATCTCTGGGCGACAAAACACTGGAGTTCATTCATGCATCTTGGGTTCACTGGCCCGAAACGATGCTGACGTATCTAAAAGAAGACCGGATGCTTTTTACTTGCGATTTCCTCGGCTCGCATCTTGCAACCAGCGACCTGTATGTAACCGATGAGGCGACAGTATATGAGGCAGCCAAGCGATACTATGCAGAGATTATGATGCCTTTTAGGATTGCTATTAGGACGAATCTGCACAGGATAATGAATCTGGAGCTAAATATAATCGCTCCGAGTCATGGGCCGATCCATAATAAGCCGGAGTTCATACTCAATGCTTACAGGGATTGGGCTTCTGACGATGTGAAGAATGAGGTAGTCATACCTTATATATCAATGCACGGCAGCACGAAGAAAATGGTAGATTACTTCGTGGATGCTTTGATTGAACGTGGCATAACAGTAAAGCAGTTTAATCTGTCAGAACTTGATATAGGTAAATTGGCGATGGCTTTTGTAGATGCAGCTACTGTTGTGATCGGGTCTCCAACCGTTCTGGTCGGCCCGCATCCAAAAGTCGTTTATGCCACTTATCTCGCAAACGCTTTGAGACCAAAACTGAGATTCGCATCTATCATCGGGTCTTACGGCTGGGGCAGCAGAATGGTGGAACAAATTTCGGGTATGATACCCAACTTAAAGGTAGAACTGCTGGAACCCGTTGTTGTTAAAGGCGTTCCAGGCGAAGAGGCGTTCAAAGCATTGGACCGGTTAGCAGATGAAATTGAGAACAAGCATAAGGAGCAGGGTATATTCAACGGCTAGCAAAAAATAGCAAATCAAAAAAAGATCGGGGGAACTTATAATAGATGAAGGTGTGCGTGCAAAAATGAGCGAAATGCAAGATTTGTTGAAAGAGTCGGGATATTCGGAGAAAGCCATTGAGTACTATCTGAACAAAGTGAATGTCGGAGAGCTAAGCGAGTCAGATGCTCATGCGATATATACGGGACCCTGTGGCGATACGATGGAGATTTTTTTGAATGTAGAAGATGGCGTGATAAAAGAAGCGAAATTCCAGGCGATAGGCTGTGCCGGTGCCTTTTCGTCTGGCTCTGCCCTTACAGAACGGATAATAGGCATGACATTAGAAGAGGCAGAGCAGATAGATGAAGATAAAATAATAGGATACCTGGGCGGTATACCAAATCAGAAGGTACATTGCACGTGTTTATCTAAAAGGACGTTGCAAAAAGCAATTACGGATTATAAAGAAAGGAAAAACTAAAAAATGGAAAAAGAAAAGAAGAAAGATCTGTTGGATAAAGGCGCAATTGTCCAGCGGGATTATGAAACGTATGCGATTGCGCCGCAGATGCCGGGCGGTATTTGCGAACCGAATACGCTAAGGAAAATAGCAGATGTCGCGGAGAAATACAATGCTGCTGCGTTAAAATTGACCTCTGCACAACGAATAGCCATTGTTGGTTTAACGGAGAGCGATATAGACGCTGCTTGGCATGACCTCGATATGCAACCTGCTGCTGCTATTGGATTATGTGTCAGGAGCGTAAAAATCTGTCCTGGAACAACGTTCTGTAAGAGGGGTAAGCAAGATTCGGTGAACTTGGGTCTGGGATTTGACAATAAGTATCACGGAATGGAACTACCCTCAAAGTTCAAAATCGGCGTATCCGGTTGTAGCAATAGCTGTGCAGAGTCATGGATAAAGGATTTGGGCTTTATCGGTATGCCAAAGGGCTGGAAAGTGGTAGTTGGTGGTTCTGCAGGTGTAGCACCTGCGATTGCAGATGTTATAGCGGAGAATTTGAACGATGACGAGGCTATGGAACTCGCGGATAAAATTATCAATTACTACAAGAACTGCGATACAAAAAAGCGATTGGGTCGGCATATAAAAGAAGTAGGGCTTGAGGAATTTAAAAAAGAGGTATTATAGTCTCATATATTAATCAGGAGAAGGAAAAACATGATCGAAGCCACAGCAAAAACAACTGGAATGGTGGAGCCGCTTGCAGAGCATGAAGGTGCGTGTACATTGCCCACCGCCAAAGTAGAAGGTAAGGACGTGCCCTGGGACCCTGCACAGCTCAGGAAGATTAGTGAACATCCCTGTTTCAGTGAAAACGCCTGTCATTTCTTCGGTAGAATTCATCTTCCGGTGGCACCAAAATGCAATATCCAGTGTAATTACTGCGTACGGAAATTTGATTGCGTTAATGAGTCGCGACCAGGCGTGACGAGCAAGGTACTAACACCCCCGGAAGCGTTAGAGCGGGTAAGAGAAGTATTGGAGAAGGTGCATTACATCAAGGTCGTTGCCGTTGCGGGACCCGGCGAGCCACTATTCAATGAAGAGACGTTCGAGACGTTCCGGCTCGTAAAGGCCGAATACCCACATATGATGCGATGTCTGAGCACGAACGGGTTACTCCTGCCAGAGCGGATTGACGAGATAGAAGAGTTGGACATTGGAACCGTGACCGTCACACTGAATACCGTAGACCCTGCTATAGGTAAGGACATCTATTCTGTTGTCAATTACCACGGTAAAAGATATAATGGAGAAGAGGGAGCGGAGTTACTGCTGAAGAACCAGTTGGAAGGTATTCGCGAGGCGGTGAAACGTAAGATACTGATAAAGGTGAACACGGTGCTTATACCAACGGTGAATGATGTGGCGGTCGTAGATGTAGCGAAGAAAATAGCAGGGCTGGGCGTGTATATGCACAATATTATCCCGCTCATCCCGCAGTACAAGTTCGCAGACATTACTCCGCCGACACAGCAAGAGAAGGAGGCGATTCAGGACAAATGCCGCGAGTATGTGAAAGAGATGACACACTGCCGGCATTGCCGTGCTGATGCTATCGGGAGGCTGGGTGAAGATATTCAACAGCGTATGTATTCGGAATAAGCGAAAAAGCAGACCGTACACCAAAATCCGCGTCTAAGACCGCCGAAAAAATGGACCTAATAGTATTATACAGCGGCGAGTTCGGTGAACGAGTCATAGGAAACCTTATAAACTATTCAACATTCTGCATATCATGTGCAGATGCATGCACTCGCTGTAAGGCTGCCAAATACGGATTTGCCGACAGTATAAAGGGCTTTTTTGAGCTTGTAGACACGGCACAGCTTCCGGTGTTCATAGAGGATTCTGTGGATGAGTATTTGCCGAATGATATTCCAAATGCAGACATAGCGATTGTATCAGAGATACACAATGATCTTCTGCTGGAACTCATGCCGATTTTAAAGGATTCCGGAATAAAGGCTGTGATTGTACCACAAGAGAGTGCTGCTATAATTGCAAGACCGCAGATTGAAGAGATATGTGACAGAGAAGAGATTGAGATTGTCTTTCCCAAGCCGTTTTGTGATTTGAATTTAAAGCCCGAGGACGAAAAGCCCGTAATTCGACGGTTTGTGTCCGAGTTCGGGATTGGAAGACCTGATGTGAGGGTAGAAGTAGACAGAAGAGGGCGTATTACTTATGTAGATGTGTTGAGAAGTGCCCCGTGCGGGAGTACATGGTTCGTGGCAAAGCAGTTAGAAGGCGTAGAAGTAGATAACAAACGAGAACTTTACGACAGAATCAGCGAATCTCATCATTCCTATCCCTGCACTGCGAGCATGGAAAGAGACCGCGAGATTGGCGATACGATTCTGCATAAAGCTGGGTATATTATCAGAGCAGCGGTGGAAGCAGTGTTGCCTTGAATTTTAATGTATATAAAGTATAACTTCTACCCATAAATTTGATTCATGACGCAGATTTACACGGATTTACATGGATTTGATTTTTTCTGTGTTACCTTTTCTCTTTTAGGTCTTTACTTTTGGTTTTGAGAGCCATAAATATGTAACCAAACACACATGAAAAGAAATCAGGCTATAAAATAGTGAAGACGGATCCTCACAAAAACACTCAGATAATTGTTCTTAACAGCTTCTCGACTTTATAGTCATTCAGAACGTTCTGTGAGGCAGGAGTACATCAGTGCGAAGCGGCTAAGCGAAAGGGCATCGGTTTTCCAGATAAATCCGAACTTATTTAGGTTTATTTAGCAAAATCGAACCTTTTTAGGGGCCATTATTTATGTACCTAACATCCAATCATCCTATCATTTAGGAGAGCCTAAAAAAAGAGAGTGGTATATGATGGATGATATAGAAAGAACGAGGGTGATGAGGGAACTGTCGCGACTACTACAGAATAGCACGATGGAAGTCGAAAATGAAGGAGAATTAGAGGATCGGGTTGAAGCGATAAAG
>QENH01000142.1 GCA_003336485.1 Candidatus Methanophagales archaeon | reverse complement strand
GTATGGGAACGAATTCATACGATTTCGAATTAGAGAAGATAAAGGAATTGATAAAGAATAGGGACGCGAGAAGGGTTGGTATACAGCCCCCTGAAGGTCTCAAAACAGTGGCGATTGAGATAGCTTCCGAGATTACGAAAGATACCGGAGCGGAAGTGATAATATCCGGGTCTTCATGTTACGGTGCCTGCGATGTGGACGAGAAGCTGGAGCGGATAGTGGATCTACTTTTCCATTTTGGGCATAGTGACACTTTTTCTTTTAAAAAAAGAAAACCGGTACTAAAAGAAAAAGACCAAAGAAGAGTTATTTTCATAGAACTCAGGAGCAATGTGGGGATTAAGTCCGTGCTGGAGAAAGCCATAGCGGAACTAAAAGGTGATTGTGTTGGATTAGTCGCGACGGTGCAGCATGTTCACGCATTGAAAGAAGCGAAGATATTGCTCGCCCATGCAGGAAAGAGGGCGGTAATAGGCAAATCGAAGAACATGAAATACGAGGGGCAGATATTGGGCTGCGATTTCTCTTCCGCTTTGGTCCCCTGTGACGAGATTTTATTTTTAGGTAGTGGCAGCTTTCATCCGATTGGACTCGCATTATATGTGGGTAAGCGAGTAATTGCCGCAGATCCGTTCTCCATGCAAATAAATATACACGAGCCAGAGGAACAGCGGAAAAAACGGTATATCGCGATAGGTCGAGCACTGGATGCAAACGCATTTGGGATTTTGATAGGCCAGAAAAGCGGACAGTTCCATCTTAACGAAGCGACTGCATTGAGGCAAAAAGCGGTACATAAAGGGTTAGCTGCATATTTAATCGCGATGGAAGATATAGCCGAGGCTAATTTGCTGGGATTCAAAGTGGACGTATTTGTGAATACTGCATGTCCGCGATTAGTAGAGGATTTTGTGCAGTTTAAGAAACCGGTTATTTCTGCTACGGAGTTCGAGGTGGTTCTCGGTGAAAGGGATTGGGAAGATTTATGGCAGTAGATTAGATTGGATTAGATTTTTGTTAAACGAGAAAAAATAATAATCGGACGCAGATGAACGCAGATAATCAGGATTTGAAATATAAGGTTTAGTTGACGGTCTTCTATCGAGTTTATAATAAACCGGGTTATAAAATGGTTTTTGATACTTTGAGGGACTAGTTTTCTGCGTAAATCTGCGTCCTAAATAGGAGGAAGCTATGCTTTATATACAATTAATTAGCCACCGAGACCACAGAGGACACGGAGGGAAAATAAATACTCGGTGCTCTTGGTGTACTCCGTGGCATAACATATACGTTATATATATACCTATATACAACAAAAAAATGAAACTAGGTGTCATTGGCGGGACAAGTTTATTTGGCACGAAGCTACTTGAAGGAGCAAAAGAGAAGGAGGTGGAGACGAAGTATGGCAGAGCTTATCTGCTCGTTACTGACGAGCTTGTATTCATACCAAGACATGGCAAAGCGACTAATATCCCACCGCACCGGGTAAATTATAAAGCGAATTTGGCGTCATTTAAGCTGCTGGGCATAGCTAAGGTAATAGGAGCTACTTCTGTTGGTAGCCTAAAGCGTGCTATAACACCACGATCATTAGTTGTCCCCCATGACTACATCTGTCTGTACAATATACCGACTGTATACGATGACGAGATCGTGCATGTTACACCGGGCTTGGATGATGATTTACGGACTACATTAATAGCAGTGTCGAAAGATTTGGGCTTGGACCTCATAGAGCAGGGTGTTTATTTTCAGACTGCGGGGCCGCGGCTAGAGACAAAAGCGGAGATAAACTTTATGAGCAACTATGCCGATGTGGTAGGAATGAACATGGCGTCCGAAGCTACACTTGCAAAGGAGTTGGGGCTCAGATACGCGGATATAAGCACTGTGGATAATTATGCTCATGGTATAATCGAAGAGGAAGCGTTGGACTATAAAAAGATAGTAGAAGATGCAGCCAAAAGCCGGCGGGATTTGGAAAAGGTGCTTATAAAGTTGATAGAAATGCACGAATAAACGTACGAGAAAGTTTTGGCAAAGAAATAATATACTTCGTATACAATAAAGTATTAAATGAGAATAGCGTCGATGGTCTAGAGGCATGACTTAGGCCTTCCAAGCCTAAAGCCCGGGTTCAAATCCCGGTCGACGCATTTAAGAAGAAGTGCTTTTTCAATTCCGAAAGAAGTTAATATTGTATCTCCTCTGCATCGTGATCTTCATGCTCGCTCGTCAGGCAGTCCGCACATAGGCATATATCCGCTCCTGCTTCCTCAGAGCATTCGATGCAAATCCATGTTGCAACTGTCTTCTTACCCATCAGCTTGCACTCTACGCAGTACCGTTTTCTCGTCTTACTCTTGGCAGTGATGCGCGGGTACTTGACCCCGCTCTCTGGCTCCACAATCTCTTCCAATGTGATAACGTGCTGGATATTATCGCCGAAATCATACACGTACTCTAACTTGCCTCCTTCCGAGAGCCCGAGATCTGCTATTCGCACTTCTGCACCACTTCCACCGCCGTGCGGTTCGATCTCACCAAACCCGCTCATACCCCGTGCATGCACCGGGTAAAATTCGCTCAAATGGTCCCATGTGTCATGGTTGAACGCCTCACGCAGGATACCATCGAAATCAGCAAGTGTCTGCCCATCTTTAATCGCAATACGACGCCAAAGCCCCTCCCGATACTTAAAAGCGGCTTTAAATACGTACACCTCTACCATTTTTAACCACTACACTCTACTTTGTAGCCATTTAACTTATTTCATTCGCGAAATCATTTATGGAGATCCCTGTCAAACCAGTCTTCCACATCCATGAATCACGCATCATGCATCCCATATCAAAATCCCAGCACATCCTCGATCCTTCCTAACTCCGCACCTGTCGTCTCATAGCCTGCGATGTAGCCCTTTGTGTTCGCGAGCAAAGCGGCACCTATTAAAGGAACACCGAAATTAACACTCCCTATCCCAACCGGCAGCTCGAATATTTCTTCCAAGAATTCTAATTCTGACGGTGTGGCATTCTTATGCACTAATACGCCTCTGTTAGTCGCTACCGCAGCCGCCCCCACGGTATTTAATCTACCTATTGTGCCTTTATAGACCTTTACGTCCAGAGTTTCCTTTATTACTTCTACTGTTTTGTTCGATAACAGAGGATGGACAAGAGCAACAGAATCATTTGCGAGTATGATATTTCCCGCAGTGGTCATCCTATCTAGGTATGGCAGTCTGTTAATTTTCACCTTTTGCCCTTCTGCATCGACTAATTCCGATAAGCTTTCTATCTCGCTATCAAGAGCATAAGCGGAAATGATAAAGCCATTTGAATTTCCAACAGCGAAACAGCCAACTAAAGATGTCTCTGCTATCGTCGTTCTTATCGACTTTACGTTCAACGCGCGCTCTATATCATCCGCTAATCTATCGGAAATCAGCGAAGGCAAAAGAACCAGCGATTCCGTGCAGAGCGCAAAAAGGCCGATATACGTGCTACCGTCAACACGAACTAACCTCTTTAGCTCGCCTCGCTTTTTCATCACGTTATTCTACAAGCTCAGCCCGGATTATATCCTCTTCTTCTGTTACTTTTACACGTATCTTAGATGGTGGTTTCTCTGAGCCACGCGCCCACACCTTCTCGTTTATCTTTGTATCAATCAAGATATACTCAGATTTCGTGTGTTTCATTAGATATTCCCGTATCAGTGCTATTGCACGGTTGCTCCGCTTCCACCGCGGTGCTTTTTTCACTGCTTTCAAGGGTATCGTATAGATACGTTCTTCTATCCCTTCGCCTACTTCTTCGCTCATGATGAACTATACCTTTAACTTGGTCCTCCGCCAATGCCTTCTTTTTGGATGTGTTGATACTTTCCGGTTCGTTTTAACAATTATCCAGGCAGGAACTCGCCGGTTCTGTTTATTAGCCTTTGCGAGCCGGATCTTCTTGCCTATTGTGTTCTTCCCCATTGCCATAATATAAGTACTATCAGCTTTTTATCATATAAATATCTCTGATTTATTGTTATTATATGAAATTGGGAGTATCGACAGATTTTAGTGCTGCGCATTCGCTGCCGCGACATACGGGTAAATGTAAGAATCTGCATGGGCATACATATAGGGTAGATATAGTGGTGGAAGGCGATAAGAAGGAAGATACCGAGTGTGTCGCGGATTTTTCGGAAGTGAAAGCGCTGGTAGAAGAAGTGCTTGATCTTGTAGACCACAAGCACTTAAACGAGATAATAGATTATCCAACAAGCGAGAACATAGCTCTGTTTCTAAGAGCTGAGTTTGAGAAGAAGTTTAAAGACTCGAATTTCGGTGTAACATTACATTCAATAAAGATATGGGAAGGTAAGGACAAGTGGGTGATGGTGGAAGTGGATTAGAACATTTGTAATTGTAATTTTCAATACCTAGTGTCGTGTCAACCTTCAAGTGTCGGATAAAGTCGAGATAACTTTATCCGTGCATCCTCGGCTGTGAATTGCCAATTAACTTTCGCACTTTTGTTGTTTCTGAATTTCTGCCATGCCAGTACCTCTCTCCTTACAACCGCAATGTCATCGATTCTCCTTTTTAAACACTGCCCTGAGAGTACATTTAACTCAATCTCTGCAATCAACTGCTTTGGTGATTCGTCCATACATACAACGGGATATAGTGGATCAAACGGACGCTTGAAAACATCCAACACTATTTCCATATTCGCAACAAAATTACCGTTTTGCTCTGGAGGAATTACCCATCCTTTTCGTTGCCAGGGCTTGATTTCGTTTTTTTAGATTTATGTTTACCTTTGGATGTAAGTGCGCAAAGAGTTTCGCGCTCATCTTTAGCAAGAGCCACGATATATTTCTTCATATTCAATCCTCCTAGATTAATTATGATGAACATACATCATATAACTTACGACATTATAGGGTTGACACGACACTAGCCTTCCATTCGTTATAAATCCAAAAAAGTGTGCTTTATTCTTCTTATCGCAGCACGTAAATATACCTATGTACGTGTGGTTCATTCTCGCGCTTTTGGCTTCTATCCTTTGGGCGGTAGCAGTGATAGTGGACAAGTTCGTATTGACGCACTATATCAAAGATGCTTTCTCCTACCAGATATTCATGACAATTCCGCTAATACCCTCTGTTTTAGTCCTTTTTACTTTCGCTTCGTTCCACGATTATCTCGCGTTTTATTTCATTAGTCTCGTACTTGGGATGATTCTTGGATTGATGTTCGTGCTATACAACAAAGCGCTTCTGATAGAGGAGGTTTCGCGCGTAACACCTTTATTTTACCTAACTCCGCTTTTCGTACTCTTGTTTTCATCTTTATTCCTTGGCGAGCGGTTATCACAGAACGAGTATATTGGCTTTGGACTCCTGGTCTTCTGTGCGATCCTAGTCTCTTTTAGGAGATCGGAACTCAAATACATGGCGCTATCGCCCGCATTGCTACTGATACTAGCGCTAGATTTGATCCTGGCGGGCAAAGATGTCATCGCGAAATACATGTTCTCGTATATAGATTTCTGGTCATTTCTATTCTGGTTCATGCTTGGTGAGCTTATTGTAAGACCCCTACTCTTATTCTCTCCTGCGATCAGGAGGAAGTTCATTGCCGATATAAAACCTGTCCCTCTGAGATTATACGCGCTTTGCCTTATTAACTGTGCGATCGTTTGCATCGGTTATGTTCTATACTTCGATGCTGTCTCCAGGACCTATGTCGCTCTGGTGAGTGCGATACCATCAGTGCAGCCATTTTTTGTGCTCCTCATTGCCATAATGCTCAGTGTGTTTTATCCTAAATTGCTAAATGAGAGTTTGGAACGGAAAGGAATGATCATCAAAGCTATTGCTGCCGTTATAATTTTAATTGGGTCTTATTTGATCGTATCCTAATTTATTTCTCACATTCAAAACACGTAGTTCTTTATCCGTTCCACGCATTCTTCCACGCCCAGTTTCTCCTGCTCTCCGGACTCAAGATTCCTCAATGTTACTTTCCCTTCTTCCACTTCCTTTTTACCCACGAGCACGGCAAATGAGGCCGGGATGGAATTGGCATAAGACAACTGCGCGCCTATACTCCTACCCATCACATCTATATAAGTGTGGAAGAATTCTCTCAGCGTAGTTGCTATCGTTATCGCCTCTTTCGTCACTTTTGGATCCGCCTCTTTCGCTCTTATCGGCACCACAACCACCTTGACACTCTTCAAATCATCTGCTTCCGGCGAATATAGCTCTGCCAATCGGTCAAAGCCAAAGGCAAAGCCGGTAGAAGGCGTGTCATCACCACCGAACAAAGCAGCCAGCCGGTATGAGCCACCGCCACATATCTGATTCTGAGCCCCTAACTTGCCTCCTGCTTCGTACATCTCAAATACCATACCCGTGTAATAATCCAAACCTCGTGCTATCCCGAGGTTCAATGTATAGTCAACGTGATAATATTCAAGGAGTTCCAGCAACTGCGCTAATTCCGTCAATGCAGCGCTATCAGAAGCGATTATATTACGGGATCGTGCTTCTCGTAAGGCTTCTTTACCGCTTAAATCTATCAGATAGATCAAATCGTCAATTAATTCGGTCCTCGTTCCTATCTCGCTCAAGAACGCGATTACTGATTCTCGTTCTCCTTTGTCTATCAACCGCATCACGTGGTTTATACTGTCCCCTACCACATTTGCAGTGTCCAATGCTTCTCTTATAAGACCTACATGACCCACATGAAGCTCTGCTTTTACGCCTAATGAGTTCGCGATAGAATAAGCGAGTGCGATTATTTCCGCTTGCGATTCCGGTCTGTCGGAGCCTATAATTTCGGTGCCAAACTGCCAGAACTCGCGGTACCGAGCCTTTTGCGGCTCTTCATATCTGAAACAATTACCAAAGTAATAGACCTTTGTTGGCTTCGGTGCCATCTTCAGTTCGTTAACGTACATCCGTGTCACAGGTGCGGTTAATTCCGGTCTCAGTGCCAAATGCCGTCCGCCTTTATCCTTGAACTCGTACAGCTCGTTCAGGATAGCCTCGCCGGATTTTAGTGTGAATAGCTCTGCACGTTCAAAGGAGGGCGTTCTTATCTCGTCATAGCCCCACCTATCCGCAATAGCTCGCATTTCCGTTTCCATCAACCTTCTCTTCCGCATTTCGGCGGGCATGAAATCCCTTGTGCCTCGCGCTCTTTCTATTCGCATTTCTTTTACCCCTTCTTTGTTTCTAGTTACACAAACGTAATTATTCTTAAGTCAACGTAGAAATGATTCATCTTGTAGTCTTCGATAACCTGAAAAGTCTAAAGAAAATGGACTTAAGAAAGGATAAAGTAAGAGGAACAAGACTCTCTTGTTTTTATCATTTTTTTCTTCTCTAAAGATTTCTAGACTCTCTTTTATCGTTTTCTCATCCGGTTTCTCGTCCAATATAGTTGAAATAATTAAACGTATCACAGAATCATCTGTTTTTAGGAATTTATAAGCACTACGTCTATCTTGCTGGAAGGAATATCTCAAACGTTCTTTTATTGAATATAGAACATCCAATTCGTTCCTAAAAGAATTAAGAATTTTTTCAAAGTCACCAATACTAAATTTTAGACCTATGCATAACCCTAAATTTCCTTTCATAGAATGACCTACTAGTGCAAGCAATTTGCTATCTTCTGGCAAATTACTATTTTTAACCGCTCTTATATACTTTACAACATCTGTATTCATCGAAGATATCTCAAAATAAGCAAGATCTGAGTTAGGTTTTGGGGCAAGAATTAGTTGAAATGAAGATATGTCTTTACATAAAAAAATCGTTTGTGGATACGGATAGGATAATGATATTGAGATACCAAGTTTATGTCTTTTAATTTGTGTGGCAATTTCCCTGATTTTGTGGTTATTATCTTTTACTAATTCATCCAATCCTATTGAAGAAAGTCCATGGAGACCAGAAAATAAAGAATATTTTCTGAAGTTACGCGAGTCCTTTATCTTATCGGGAAAACTTATATCTTTAGAGGATTTTGATTTACTCATCGTAACACTCTCTTCTTTATATGCTTTTGTGGTATTTGCACTCGTTTTTTGGGGTTTTTCAAAATCCTCTTTAGTCGGTAAGAACGTAAACGCATTTGCAAGATAAAAAAAGGTAATAAAATCTTCTTCTTCTTCTTCTTCTTCTTCTTCTATTAGTGTATTTAAGATTTTGACGATTTTTTCGTTATGCCCAACACTGTGCGATATTTCCATTATTGCACCTGCCACACCTCTTTTAACCACCACACTCTTTGACTTTGCGTGCTTTGATAATATCGGCAAGGCTTCTTCAACATCTATCAATATTAAAAGATCTATTGCTCGTACATTTTCAGATATTGCAAGCTCTCTTATTCTTCCTGAAATTAGCTTCTCTTTCTCACTGCGTAAAAGCTCTTTTATTACATTACTAACTAAAATCCTAAGTTCCTCATAATCTGTATTGAGATATTCATTAAACAAGTCGTCTATTATCTTATTCTCAACACCCGGCTCTAACTTAACATCATCGCTGAGGATAAATCCAGCTAAGATTAAAGGTCTTTTTACCTCTTCAAAATCATCCTCTACGTTCAATATAGCCTTAACGAATTCCGTAGCTTCGTATCTGCCACGTTTTGCTGCACTACCAAGATCTGCAGCTCCTAATCTCACTATTTCAAGCCATCTCGAATCGAAAACATATTTGTTCAAATCAATCTGCCCCTTCTTCCACTTATCCACGAGTTCTAAAGCAGCAAGGTATTCCTGAAAAGAAAGATGGAAGAATCCGTAAAGCGACTTCCCTTCTTCTTTCCCCTTTTCTAGGAACAATCCACTTTCTTCCTCTAAGTATCTCCTTAATTCTTTAGATTCCTTTTTTGCACTTCGCTTATCAATCCCTTGCTCGCTGACCATAACATCTATCATCTTCTCCATGAATGTATCTTCGTCAATCAATCCTCCTGGGCTTGTAGCGTGTATATCAAATGCAACAGGACTGAGAATTTCAATGAGCGCATCCTTGTCCTTTAAATATTCCTCGCTTGGAATCCGTTGCAAAACCCATGATTCAAGCATTGTATCCACACAAACCTGATAAAGCTCAACTCTTCTGTTTGGTAATTTCTTACCTCTGTAATGTATCAATGCTATTATTGTCATTAACAACGGATTTGTAGCAAGCCGCTCTATGCTCTTGTTTCTAAATATAGCTTCAATTAACTCGTTTGCATTCTTTTCAGCTTCTTTAAAATTTTTATCGCTCTCTTCTGCAATAGCCCTGTACCATCTTTTCGCAAAATGTTCTATATCCTTCCTTTCAAACGGCTGAATTATGAAATGTTCAAAGCCTGCAAGCCGTACACTCTCGTAGCCAATGAGCCTGCTTGTAACGACGTACTTATTATTAAAAAAGCTTGTAAGGAGCTTCCTTATCTCCTCAGAAACTTTCAGTCTATGTGCAGCATCGATAACCTCATCTAACCCATCCAGCAGAATCAACGCTTTTCCATTTTCTATCGCCCATTTAAACAGGTTTTTGTATTTGGAATCAGAATTAACCACGAAAGAATAAAGGTCGCTGAACTGCGACATCTTTGCCGAATAATCAGAAATCCCCACGTATATAGGAATGTAACTTCTCGTTTCGCATGCAAATCTTTTAAGTAACGTGGTTTTACCAGAACCAGGGTCTCCAAGTATTACACATCTATCGTATCCCAGCAAATCATCCATGCCGATTATCTTCGCGCCACTTTTTCCATATCCAGTTTCTCCATCTCTCGCTTCACTATAATCTATTTTAGCTTCATCCACAAATTTTAGAGGTATGAAAATGTCATCGAGAGGAATCTTTACTATTTCTTTCCTTCCTATCCGTGGAGAAAATCCCTTAAGGTCTAAATATCCGTATCTATTCTCAATACTCTCAAAATAATCAATCAACAATTTTTGGGGATCTTCACCAACAAGATGCTTCTTTAATGCTTCTGTATTCTCAGCAATTCTATCCAAATCCCTAATTTTTCGGATTTCTGTTATTATTCCTCTAAATTCATCCTGTAATCTCAATTCCTTTTCAAAGTCTCTCACGAAATCATCCATGTTGGAAATCTCATATTTTCTCGCTAATTCCTTAATCTTCTCAAAATCACCCATGAGTACGTATTTTAAGAGATCCTCAGCAAATTCTCTATTACACAAAGCTTCTTTTAGCTCAGGTGAAATTTCACGGGTGTTTTCAATAGCACTTTTAAACGCTTGAATCAAAGATCTCTTCCTTTTCCGTTTATCGGGGCTAAAAATACTCTTGAGCCTTTCTGCCGCACTATTACCGAGCGTCTGAACTATAATATCCTCCAATACGTCTGCAAAAAGTTCTGCAAGGTATTCTTTTATTTCCATTCTGAAATATTTTAAGCAATACTTCCTTATTAATTTTGTTATAAAACTTTTAATATGTGAACTCAACACTTGCGCTGTGGAGAAAACGAATTATTAAAAACACGATTCGTCAAGCTCTTTCAGAATGCGCCGAATCTCCTTTGGAGATATGTCTGCTTGGTCTAGCTTGGAATATACGGTCACAAGGCTGATGTTTGTCGGTGATTTTAAATGGTATATCATCCGATAGCCTGAGCGTTTACCCCTCTGAATATCGCTGTTTCGCACCCGTACCTTGAAAATGGTGTAAGGTGTTCTTGGCACCTGAACGCCCACGAACTCGCCAAGTTCGAGTTTGTCAATCACTGGCTGGACATCAGACCGGATATGACGGTACTTCTTAGCGAGTGCCCGTAGGTTGCGTTTGAACTCGGGTGTATATGCGATATGCATTTGTTCTTGGGCAGGTTCATTCGGCATCAATGCCATCCCACAGTTCGGACACCGGCTTTGTATCACCTGCTAATGCTTCCTTCCAACCATTGCGGAAACTTGCTTCTGCTGGCTTTAATACTACGCTCTCACGGAACAGACGCACAATCTGAAGCAGATTGGGCAAGTATTCTTCCGGCACACCCTTAACTTCCAGAATAATATGTTCTTCATAGGCTGAATATTTAGCGGACATAATTACTTCTCCTAACTTTATTCGCTTAACTTATTCTCTCTTTTTTATCCTATATAAAATAAATTTTGACATTCTTCATTTAGCTCCTGATATTTTTTCTAACGCATAACGATATTGCACATACGTTGCAGAATAAAAAAGGACAAATACTACCGCCTTGAGAGGCGTTGATTCCGCTTTGAGGAAAGAGCTAACAGCTTTTATAGCCACCTTTGAGGCTTCCTCTACAGGATAGCCATAGGCACCAGTGCTTATCGAAGGGAAAGAGATGCTAGCCAAATTGTGCTCAGACGCCAATTTAAGACATTCTGGATAAGCGCTGGTGAGCAACTCCGCTTCGTTTTTCGTGCCGCCGTACCAAATTGGACCCACTGTATGGATCACCTATTTTGCCTTTAGATTCCCACACGTGGTTATTACTGCATTCCCTGTTGGTAGTCTATCCTGCCTTTTCACTATCTCTTTGCACGCTTCTAAAATAGCTCTACCTCCTGCTCTGTGAATTGCACCATCTACTCCACCACCGCCCATCAAAGATGGATTTGCGGCATTTACTAGCGCATCTGTTTCCAGTTTAGTTATGTCGCCTTGAATGATGGACATTTTGGTTTGCTCAATAACCGGTTCAGGGGACCTGTTGTTCACCTTATTTGATTAATCGTCACGATTTATGCTATTCCACATTTCATTTTGCATATTCTGGGGGAGCTATGTAGATAATATGCCTACCCCTACCTTGTAGACACCGATATATACCACAGTAATTTCCACCACCGCTATTACAAGTATGTGACTCCCCTCGATATGAATGGCAATATCTATAAAACTTACTGTTGAGTCCTAATATTATTTCGCTTACTATTCCTAAGATATTTCTTATTCATGGTTATTAAAATGGATTTAAGATGTTACGGTAATATTGATGAAACAACGACTCAGCTATTTTTGTTTGTGCCGGATACCGCAATCGGAACTCACGCATTATCGCTTCTCTATCGGTTTTCGATAGCCCAATCATCAATATCTCATGTACTTTCTGTTTTATCTTCTCAATTTGCCATTTCGGCACCTCGATAGTGATGCAGAAATCATGCACTGCAAATTGACGCCTCAAAATGGGTGCTATAGACCCTATAAGTACTTCGTCACCGAAATCAACGAAATTTGGGACGCCTATCTTCTTAACGCGCTCGGGATCGGTCAGCTTGGAATAAGAGTGCTCACCATAAGCGTGCAGCTCAAAATAATATGAGGGTTTGTAGTCATGGATGAGTTGAAGCAAGTTCAGGCCCGCTCTGCTCCGGTAGTATTCCGCGGTTAGAACACCGATATATTCGCCGTTTTCGACCAGGCTGGGTACGATAGTAGCTTCTCCGACGTTTAGATTCTCCTTCGCCAACCGCTCAAGAATAGGTGCGGTATAATTCCCTTCGTCTCCATGTAGACCACCGACAAAGAGTCTTTTCGGGCCTTCTTCTAAAGCTACAAGTCGGTACACTTTCATGCTGCTATCTCCATGCGCTTTTTTTTAATTGTAGATAAAGTACAAGTTCTAAGGGAACTCACGAATAATAATTTACCAGAACTGTAGTAAAATTTTCCAATGATTTTTAAGACACAGATTGCCGAACGCAGATTAACACAGATTTAAAGTAGCGTAATAATTGCTTTATAAATTTAATTTTTATTCGACTCGTAAAAACTCAATATTTTTTTCGGGACAGTAGCATCTGTGTAAATCCGTAAAATCTGTGTCTATGATAATTATCAAAATTGGTAAAATTCAGTATATTTAAAATCCTGATTATCTGCGTTCATCTGCGTCTGATTATCAAAAATTATAGTAAATCCAGATGTTTCGTAACCTTATCTATCTCATCAGCACTTGCGGGTCCTATCCCTAATGCAGTTACCGTTCCCGGTGGGATTTCCGTTAGCCCGGCATCTTCTACGATCGCACAAGGCAAGCTAAGCTTCTCTACTTCGTACTTTAAGTTGTACATCTCGTCAAGGTTGTTCACCTTCAGCACAACCTTCTTCTGCCCTTGCTCTTTCCATTTCTTCCTATCATGCACCGCAGCACGATCATAGCTGATTATAGCTGCATGAGCGGCTTGTACGGCTGTTTTGCCCTTCGACAGCTTCACATCCGCTCGGATGACTAAACATTGTTTATATTCCTTTTCTGTTCTGCTAAATATCTTACGCATTTTGCTCCTCTTTTAATTTGTTCAATCGTTTACGGACATCTTCAAAAACAGGACTTCCTGCTGCAAGAGTCTCTGCTCTTTGATAATAATCAAATGCACGCTCTTTATCGCCTTTCTGAGTGAAAACATCGCCGATGTTTATCAACGCTTGCGCTATTCCTATTCTGCTACCCATATCTTCAAAAATTTTCAATGCCTTTTCGTAATATTCTAAGGCTTTGTCAAAGTCTCCTTTGATTTGGTAGACATTGCCAATATTTCCAAGCTGATTTGCCATTCCTTCTGATATTCCCAACTCTTCAGCCAGTTTCAATCCTTTCTCGAAATATACAAAAGCCTTTTCAGACTCTCCTTTGGCTTGGTAGATGTTACCTATGTTTCCAAGTTGAATCGCCATCCCTTCTTTTCTTCCCAATACTTCGTCCAGTTCCAATGCCCTCTTGTGATATTCCAACGCTTTTTCAAGTTCTCCCCGGTCATAATAGATAACGCCCATGTTTCCAAGAACAGCAGCTAGCCCTTCTGTCCTACCCAACTCTTTATTTAGTTCCAATGCCTCATTGTAAGATTTTAAAGATTTGTTAAGTTCTCCTTTAGCTTGGTAGATGTTGCCTATGTTTGCAAAGGCATCAGCCAGCCCTTCTTTTCTTTTCATCCCATTGTTCAGTTCTAACGCCATCTTGGAAGATTCTAAAGCCTTATCAAGTTCTCCTTTGATTCCGTAGACAATACCTATGTTTCCATGAGCAATTGCAATTCCTTCTTTTCTTCCCAACTCCTCATACAGCCCTAATGCCATCTTGTGATATTTCAACGCCTTATCAAGTTCTCCTTTGATTCCATAGATAGTGCCTATATTTGCATAATCAGCAGCAATTCCTTCTTCATTTCCCAACTCCTCAGCCAGTTCCAAAGCCGTCTTGTGATAGTATAAAGCTTTGTCAAGCTCTCCTCTGGTTTTGTAGACAATACCTATGTTTCCAAGCTGATTTGCCATCCCTCTTTTACTTCTCAACGCCTCACTCAGTTCCAATGCCTTCTTGTAATATTCCAAAGCCGTATTAAGTTCCCCCAAATAATAGAATATCGTGCCCAATTCACCCAGAATTTTGGTTTTTTCTTGCTTATCCCTGACCGTTTCAAGAAGATATTCATTTATCCTCTTTCTCCTCAGCAAGTCCTCCTTGTCCTGATAAGAGAAAGGAGTGGCTAACGTTTCAACAGCCTCAAAAGCCATTCCTCTTTCCGCTTCTTTCAATTCGTAATAGTTCCCTCTATACCGCCAGAAGTCAGGTGCTTTTTTTATCACACTCTCAGAGAATGATTGATTGTAAAACATCAGATTAGGTATTTTCGCATCATAGAACAGCTCCCTGAAATTATTCAACGTGTTAAGTAAATCTTCTGTCGATTCTTCGGGCATCACCCAAATTAAAATTTCCGCATCATCAAAATCAGGCTCTTTTAAAATGCGGATGATTTGCTCACCTTTTTCTACAGATATAACCTCTGATGAGAATCTCCCACTCAAAGTCTGGATAATTCTATCTCGATAAGCAGGCGAATTAACTACACATAGTATTAAGTTACCCTTACCTTTTGAAATCTCAAGTTCTGCTATTATCGTGTCTATTTCCTCTAAATCATCTATTACGCTTTCTTCCATTTCTCTACCAGCGGCATCAGTAACGGGTTTATATCGCACCACCTTCCTTCTTCGTCTTCATATTCAACTGCGGTCAAACTAAAAAGCAGATCACGACTTGTGGAATCTCCTACATTATCATCACGAGCTTCTTTTTTGTCATCAAATGCAGGCCGAACATTCTCGTAGTATGGATTGAAAGTAAGGGGTATGGGAAATGTGTAAATGACAAAGCATTTTGGCTGAATAAGCAAGCCATAGTTTTTATAGAAGAAGTCTTCTGCCTGTTTTACGCGAGTAAGCTTATCGAGGTCATCCACAATAACCACGATTCTTTTTTCTGTTTTGGTTTCCACTTCCATTGTAAGCCAGTTGAGTTTTTGTATCAGGTCGCTTATCTTCGTCTCAAGCTCTTTTCTGATATACTCCCGTGTTTTTGCTTCTCGTCCCAATTTCAGAAGAATGAATTTTGAGAATGATATTCCCATTCCGCGGTATTTCGTGACATCGTGCTCTGAAACCTTAGTGATGTGCATCATAAAATCAAGGAAATCTTCTTTGATATCCGCCTCCAGTTCAATATCTTTCTCCGCAATGTCGTAGATTTTCAACGCCATAGAACCGAAGAAATCACGGAAATCGAAATCGCTCACATCTAATTCACGGATTGAATAGCTAACTAGGAGGAACCTATCCCGGTCAATCATGCGGGATAGCCTATTCAGTTCCGTGCTCTTACCGCATCCGCGGAAACCAAGGAAAAGGTATTTCTTTGCACTATCTGCGTTTTCTATCCGGTCTTTCAGTTCCTCTATCGGAGATGGTGCGTTTTTTGGTCGCTCAACATAAAAATCCCGGAACTCCTCTTCCGTCTTGAGCGGCTCGACAACGAAGTTGTTGTATGCGTCAATCAGATTGGTCGCTTTTGGCATTTTTATTTGCTCCTAATATTAATTATTCTTTTACTGATCTCTTCAAAGATAGAACTGCCTATTGCAAGATCATGTGCTTCCAGATAATGATTCAATGCACGCTCTCCATCGCTTTTAAGAACAAAAATATCACCAATGTTCATTAAAGTTCCAGCGGTTTCTATTCTGTTACCTATATCTTTGAATTTTTTCAATGCCTTCCTGAAATATTCCAGAGCTTTATCAAGTTCTCCTTTGATTCCGTAGACAATGCCTATATTTCCCCTTGCAATTGATTCCCATTCTTTATCCTTATCTTTTGTTCTTTCGAGCAGATGATTCCATGCGTAAAGTGCTTGTTTCAATTCCCCCCATGTATAAGCTTGACTTCCGATAGAATTAATAACCTCATAATTCTTTGTTCGTTTTATTAACTCCTTGAAAATATCTGGTTCATTTAAAACTTCAAGAAGCATGAAAAAAGAATCGAACTCTGATTTTACCTTTTCTATCGCCTCACAATATATTTCCTTCTTATTTTTGAGTGCTATTGGTTGTATATACCTTAGATACACTCTAAAAAGCGGATGATATATTCTGTGCAATTTTTCTCCTGATGCTACAAGAATCCCTCTTTCCTTAATATCCGTTAAAGGAGTATCCACTTCCTCACCACAATAAGCCTCTATTAACTTCAATGTCAAAGTCGCAGGTGCAATTGCCAATTTCTTTATTACCTCTTGAGCACTCTTATCCAGCGTTTCTAAAACTTCCTTGTGTATCTTGCCGAGGTTAAATTTCATGTCATCATAGCGTAAAGTATTCAGGAACTTGAACATCTCCGCTTCCGTGTTTTTATTATCGCAGATATAAGCAAGCGACCTCGCAACATACGGATAGCCCTTTGAATACTGGACTATCCAGTTCACAATTGCATCGGAGAAGTTCGGACATCCTTCTCTCACTATCTGCTCTATACTCTCATCGCGTAATTCCTTCAACTCAACTATTTCAAAAGAGCCTGCACTCAGCTTAACATCACGCATGTAAGGCGTGGCAATCTCAAGAACGAATTTCAATTGGTCATTCCTGCGGCTGCCAGCGGAAATAGTTTTAATTGCCTCTTCCTGTAATTCATGTGCGTTTTCTACAAAAAGTATTATCTTCTCTTTCGATTTCTCCAGGTATTCCAAAACAGAAGGTTCTCTTTGCTTCCAACTTTCGCCAACGCCAGCACCAAAGCCAAGTATTGTAACTGAACTTGAAGCGCCTGTTGATATTTTATCAGGCATGAAGATCTTGTTCATATCCTCGTAGAAAAGTGAGCCATCCACACGATAGCACTTTCTCTTCTTTAAGAAGACCCATGCTTTTTCCTCTTTCGTTGCCTTCTCAACGACAAGCGTCAAGTTTGTCTTTCCGATGCCTCTGTCTCCAGTTAGGACTACAATCCCATTGTTCTCGATTTTTTCTTTGAGCTCGTTAATTTTTTCTCCTCTTCCTACAAAATTGTCGCCATATTGTGGATCTGAAATTTTATTCATTGATATTATTTAAAGAAATAATAACAGGAAATAAAGTAATCTTGATGGAATAGAGAAAATGATCTCAATAGATGGCGCGCTTGAAATGGTGGATGAGGAGATAGAAAATGATAATCTCAGGAAACATATGCTTGCAGTATCGAAGATAATGGGCGCGATTGCAGATAAGAGATCGGAAGAGGACAAAGATAAATGGGTATTGGTCGGTTTATTACACGATTTGGATTACGAACAGACAAAGGATAATCCAGAGATGCATGGACTTATAGCAGCGGAGATGCTAAATGACGAACTGCCCGAAGAATGCTTGCAAGCGATAAAAGCGCATAATACGATGACCGGTATCGAACCAGATAGCGAGCTGGCGAAGGCGTTGATTGCCGCAGATGCCCTTTCCGGCTTGATTGTGCCGACAGCGTTGATGATGCCCACGCGTAAATTGACAGAAGTAACGGCAAAATCATTAAAGAAGAAATTCAGTGACAAGTCCTTTGCACGAACAGTCAACAGGGCGAATATAATGGTATGCGAAGAGCTAGGCATCGAGCGAAGGGAATTCTTCACGCTCGCTTTGGACGCACTTCAACCGATAAGTGATGATCTGGACCTTTAAACTGTTTCCTGACGGGCCACGAGAATAAAATAAATAATAGTAACCGGATTTCAGTACACCATAGGCTACTGTATCTCATATTAATCCCAATTTCTTGTGTTAATCTTGTGTAATCTCGTGGTTTTTAAAATCTGCTATACAACTACGAGGAATTGAATCTTCCAACAAGACTATTTGTCATGTCCGATTGAAGAGATCAGGTGCGTGGTGGTATGTCGAAAAGGCGAATCAGATGCTCGCTCTGAGATGTGCTAAATACAACGGAACTTTTCAGAAATTATTCCTCCAATATACGGAAAAATTAGGCATGCCTAACCTGTAAGAAACGCGTAATGCACCCGTGAGTAAGATATTTGAGACGAAGAGGATATTAAAAATCGCCACACGAGCAGACCCCAATCAGCTTGGGTAGATTACGATACTCAAACGAGGCAAAGAGAATACTACGCATACGCATATCAAGGAGCATGTTTATGAAGAATGATAGTTTACTTTTTCCTTTATTTATTTATTTATTTATTTATTTGTTTAAATAAAATATAATAACTAGATAGAAAATGATATCGGAAACAGAGGAGCTGGAAGTGGGTAAACTTGCATCGCTACTGGGCGTGAATAAAGAGGAAGCTCTACGTCTCGCTATCAAAGAGGGCATCCATGAACTTCGTATCAGAAAAGCAACTGAGCTTTATGCTTCAGGAAAGGTGAGTGTGAAGCAGGCAGCAAGGTTTGCAGGACTTGATCTCGCTGATTGGTTCGTCATTGCAAGGGAGAAGAATCTGATCGCGCAAATTCGTCCAGAAGAGCTTGACGAGGACGTTGAAGCTATGCAGGAATTATGAGGATACCCTCAACTACACCCATTGTCCTCGATTCTACAGTCATTATTCTGATGTCATTGCCACAGTTTTAGAATTGAAGGATGTGGTAATTGCAACAGACGACAGAAGGTTAAGGAAGGTTTGTAAAATCTTGGGTGCTAAGGTTACAGGAACTATTGGCATCATCGTAGATGCCGTACTACATGGCCCGCTTACAGAGGAAGAAGGAAAAGAACTCTTGAAAAAGCTTGACTATTCTGGTTTCCAGATGAATGTGGCACTATATGAAAAAGCTCTCGCTCTTATGGGAGGTGTTAAATTCAACTAGTTGAGCGGCTCATTCACGAATTGCAGGCACAGCAGGATAGTTTGAACAAAAACAGCAAGAACAGCAGCAAAAGCCACCTTCCAGCGATGGCTTCAAAAGCACGAGAAAAATGGGCCGCAAAAAAAAAGCGGCGGGCAGAATAGGCATAAAGGTCATATTTTGGAACCCCTGGCAAACTCTGACCACATAGTGGTGCACAAGACCTGGCAGTGCGCTGTGTGCGTGCGGCGTAACTCTTGATTTAATCGAAGAGTACATGGAAGATCCGGATACACAAAAACTGGACTGGTATGGACAACCTGGGTGCCAAAAGATAATGAAGTTACCGTTTTTGTTTTGAATTTTATAGATTGAAAATCGCACTTCGAATGCAATCAAAACCAACCAGATTTAGCTTTTATCGCTTCTACCTCCTGTTCGAGGTTTGCAAACTTCTCTTCAAACCATTCATTAGAAAAGAA
>QENH01000003.1 GCA_003336485.1 Candidatus Methanophagales archaeon | reverse complement strand
GCACGATTTGAACCTCGATGCACTGCCCAAGAGCTATCCTATGGATCCAAAGGCGGAAAAGGTGCAATTCCGTGATAAACATGTCTTACTGATTGGATGGCTAAAAGCGCTGGCGTTTAATATCATCAATGACTTTAAAGAGAGCTTGGACAAGAAATATCACAAAATGACCACAGGTACGATCGTAAGAAAGTTCATCAACAGACCAGCGACAATAGAGACGACTGCTGATAAAATTGTTGTTAACTTCGACTATTTTAGAGAGTGTAAGGCACTTAAAGAGTATTGTGAGAAGATAAATCAGTCAAATCTTGAAATATCATGGTTCAAGGATAAGGTCTTGCGATTTGAATTCGAGACCGATGATGAATTCAAAAAGCGGAAATCTTTTTTGTCCGCTGGATAGCGGGATGCAACAATTGAGGATATAACACATTTCTCCACTCTGACAACCAATATCCAATAATCTTCCATATACCTCTTTATCCTTTAAGAACTTAATAAGTGTATCTCTTCTTATTCTCTGCACTTTTTCAGATAGCATCTGTAAGCTGTGTCTCATTTCCGTTTCCTAAAGGTGTTTTCTTAATGCAATCGAATATTTCTGGCGTGAGAATATACCTTCCAATGGCTCCTATATTTGATGGTGCTTCTTCTGGAGATGGTTTTTCAATTATGTCTTTAATAACATAAACTGATCTGTCTATTTCATCACCTTTTATTATTCCGTATTTGCTTACATCTTTAACTTCTTCCACTGCTATCACAGGACTTCCATGCTTCTGATAAATATCTAATAATTGTTTTATACAAGGCACAGTCCCTTTTATTATATCAGCTCCCAATAAAACGGCAAAAGGTTCGTCACCAACATATTTTTCTGCTCTTAAAATAGCATCTCCAAGCCCCTTAGGCTCTTTCTGTCTTATGTAATGAATATCCACTAAGGAAGAGATATCTTTTACTTCTCTCAATAATTCATATTTTTCGTTTTGATCTCTCTCCGCAAAATCAATAAAAGCTTTCAAATCCTTGGGCAAGCACTTCCCTCCAAATGCTTTTCCATGCACACTTCCGTATTTTCCTACTCGAGGATCTATGGCGGTAATATCTGCTACTTTTTGGGAACTTATACCCAGTTCTTTACAGATTGAAAATATCTCGTTCCAATAAGATATTTTCGTTGCCAGCAAACAGTTTGAAGCATACTTCACCATCTCTGCTGTTTTCAAATCTGTTCTAAATATTGGTTTATTTAATGGCTTGTAAAGCCCTTCCAAGGCATTTCCTGATCGTCTATCATATATATTCCCCGATAACAATTCGATCTTCGGTAAAGAGGTCTTTTTTGTAGCCCTCATCATCACTCCATGTATTAGAAATCTCGGTTAAAAACTCGGGATTCATACAAACTCCAAACTCACCAGCTTTCTTCTCGGAATAGTTCTCTAATACTGGAATTACTACATTTTCAGTTGTTGTTGGAACTACTGTGCTTTTTATTACAACAAGATGATAGTCAGCTGTCTTAGCAATCGCCTAACCCATATTTTTTGATGCATCCTTTATGTAACTCAGATCAATTTCTCCTTTACCATTAGTGGGAGTTGGAGCACAAACAAAAGATATGTCCGCGCTTTCAATTGCGTAATTTATATCATTGGTGAAATTTGGCAGGTCTTTGTCAACCACATCGTAGAAAATCACTTCATTGCCGAGATCAATAAGACCTTTTCCAATTGCTTTACCGACAAACCCGCTTCCTATAATTGATATTTTCATCTCTCTATTTTTTCCATTTTTGTATATTTATAAAAGCTTTCGGGATAAGTCTCTATGAACTCGGTCATGAATTTTGTAACATCTATCTTTTCACTTAACATTTTCATTCTTTTCGTTTCCCATTTTTTCTTAACATTTTCATCTTCTAACAATTCAAATGCCTTCTCTAATGCATATTTTTGCATTGTTTCTGAATCTGAAAAAGTATATAGTAAATCATATTTATTTTCAAGTTCATCGGTATATCCTCTTCTCGATGTCGAAACGAATATTGCAGGTGTTCCGAGTATAGCACTCTCGGTGGTCATAGGTGCACTTTCTCCCATATATAAATCCGCGAAATATAATATGTGGTGTATTTTCTCTGGTGGAATGGTCATTTTATATTTTTCGAGTTCTGGTGATAATTTTTTCTCTGACGTTATGAAAACCTGACCAAATCGTTCTAAAGATTTTATCACTTCTTCCTTATTTGTGAATCCCATATCGCCTATATCATGACTTGCACCCCAAGAAACAAATCTCATAATTATAAACTTATCATCTTTACTCAACCCTAAATCATCCAAAATACTTAAATCCGGCTTGAAATAATTCGGATGCAAATATGCTAATTCCATATATCCATTAAATGCTACATGTTTCTTTGGATTGATTTTTCTTTTAAAACAAGAAGGAGTGATGATCACATCGGAAAAAGGAAATGTTAACAAAATAGTAAGATTTGCATGTTCAGTATCACAAAAATTTATGTGTGGTTTTCCTATCAATTTGCTTACATGAGCTAAATTGACGGGTGCACCTGCAAGAATATCGGGTTTGAATTCCTTTGCGGCTCTAAATAGCTCTAAATCGATTTTAAACATCCCATACGCTTTTTTCATCAATCCTTTATAGTTCTTCCCTATTACTTCATAGTCAAAACCATAAACATCCAGTAAATACAATGTTATATCTTTTTCCCATGCTACAATCTTGACCTCGTGTCCATCATTTTCCAAATTCTTTATGATATTTTTCCAGAAATGCACCTGTTTCGGGTGCGGCACTCCGATAATTATTCTCACAATAGACTCCCTATTTTTTTAACTTTATTAGCAACTTCCAACAATTCTTTGGAAGTAAGTGTATAGTAATTAGGAATAGTCAATATTCTATCCACAAACTCCTCCGTATGGAAACAGTCGCCTTTGTACCCATAGAATTGCTTTGCTGCCGATGGTGTCGTGCTCCATAATTTCGCAGTATCCACGCCCATATTTCTCAAATATTCGCATGCCTTATCTCTTTTCTCTTTGCTCTCAAATAGAATTGGAAAAAAGAAATAGTTGCACCTCGTATCTTTGTTCTCGTATGGTAGTCGCAAGCCGGTATTCTCCAATTCATCCAGTAATATTTTTGAGTTTTTTTTCTGCTGCTCTACTTTTTCTATAAATGTTTCTATTTTTTCTAGAAAAACTCCAAAATCACTTTTTCTGATTTTAGTTGCATTAAAGACTCTTTTGCCGGCAATGTCAATATTTTTCTCGGTGTAAGACCCTAAAGAAAATGCGAACATTCCATACCAAGGTTTATGATACAAAGAAGAATATATATAAACGAAAAGAGAATGTTTAATTTCATTTGATTTTGTGGGAGTCTTTAGTAAAGCCAGTTCTCGTTTAAGATTTTCTTCAAATTCATTATTGTTCAAAATAATCATTCCACCGTTCCCTGCTGAAATGTATTTCGCCAAACTGAAGAACGATACGTCTCCTATTATTCCAGTTTTTTGGCTTTTATACTCGCTTAATAACGAGTGGGCACAGTCCTCAATAATTGGTACATCACCCGCTATTTCTTGGATTTTATCCATATCCGCGGGGCGTCCGAATGTGTGTATTACAACAACAGCGCTTAAATCATCGATCTTATCTGCTAAATCTTGCGGGTCCATCGTATAATTACTAAGGTCTATGTCAATAAAACATGGAACAAAACCGGCATTCACTATTGCAGCAAATACAACTGTGCATGAATATAATGGCACCCCTATCTTTGAACCAAGTGGTAAATTTAGTGATTTAAGAATTACATATAAAGAGCTTCTACCACAATTCATAAACAAAAATGTTTTTTTGCCAAATAGCGATTCTAAAGGCTCCAAATCGAAATAATCATTTGAGAAAATTGACTTAACTCCGTAATAGAAATCAGCAAAACTATAATCTAGATTAAATCTTGGTATCAAACCTGGCATATGCCTCATTTTTTCCATTCCAATTTTTTAATCTCCTTAGCAGGGACCCCTGCAACTACAGTATAAGGCGGCACATCTTTTATGACGACTGCACCTGCTCCAACAACAGCCCCCTCGCCTATTGTGACATTAGGTAAGATTATCGCACCCGCACCAATCCAAGCATCATTTTCTATTCTAATTTTTCCACCATTAACTACTTTTACATGTGGTTCTATTTTAGACATATTTGGGCCTGAAGACGTTACAAGTGTCACTCTTGGCCCAATGGATGCACGATCACCAATAAAGACGTTCATATCATGAAGATTATCGGAGATTATCAAATCTTCGCTTATAAAAACATCTTTGCCAATAGAATATCCGGACAGCCTAAATAAAGCCACTCTTAGCTTAGATAATGGCATCATCTTGGCAAGCGGTTTAAGAATCTTTTTTTTCCAATCCCAATTCATTTTTTTCGCACTTTCCTATTTTATCTTCCTGTATACTTCAAATCCTTTCTCCGCAATTTTCATTTTGATAGGAGAATGTATCTTCATGTATCGCCCGAAATTCACCAATTTGCCGCCAAATTGTTTCTTGAATTCTCGTACACCATATTCCTCTTTTGGGCTACCGGCACCACCGAAATCAAAAATGCAAAAACCATTTTTTGTGCCCCATTCGATAGCATGCCATACCAATATATCATTGGGACACAAACGAGAATATCTCCGTGGTGCTCCCGCATACCAATCAAAAATTGTATCCTTGTAGGTTAAAAGGACTATTGTTCCAAGATCCATACTACCTTTTTTGGCCAGATATAATTTTGCCATATCCTTTTGTTTTAATACGTCAAAAATTGATTGCAATAAGCTTATGTCGGCAAATGGTAACTTTGCATCAGTATAAGTCTCTTTTAGTAATCCATACATCACCCGAATTCCATCCTCGTTAACAACTGCCTCAATCCTCACACCTCGCCTTTTCGCTCTATTTATACCGTTCCTCCTTGACTTATACAATTGACCCCATAGATCACTTACAGATAGATTTAAATCTAACAGGAAATTAAGATGCTCCACATATCCATAGCCCATACTGTTAAAAATGCTTAAAACTTCTGATGTATCATACATATTACGAACAAGGGTATAAAGTGATTTCTTCCGTGATATTTTATTATAATACCCCATCAAAATCCTCATGGCATCCATCCCCTGATCGTCATTGATAAACAACGGACCACCATGTATAACCAAGCGAGCGGAAAAAGAGCCCAAAACTCCTTTTTCTTTTATCACTACTGCCAATAAAACCGCGAGCATCTCATTGGTCGCATCATCAACCACAGCAAGCGATATCGGCTCGTAGTTCTTTGTTCGTTTATAGACCTCCGCCATCTCAGGTGTTTGGAATATGTTACCTTGCGGGTGGTCATATACAAATTCACGCCACTGTTTTATATCTGGAGAATCCGTTATCTCGATCATGAAAACTTTTTCCCATATATTATATTGGCATATCTATCTTAAATTCTTCTAATACTCTTCTAATATTATTCTCTCTGATTTCTCGTTGATTTTCGTAATCATTCGTTAAGTTCTGTAAAGCGTCTCCTCTGCTTATCATACCTTCTCTTATCATATTACTCAGCAGATCGTCCCGTTCTGTGAAACCAACGGAATTCAAATAAAAGTAATCCTTGAAAGAGTCAACCAAACAATCAAACCGCCATGATGATTTTACGTCTTTTGGTTTCTTCCACCCTAAATCTTTTTCTATTGTATTCTCTATTCTCTTCTCATCCCACAGCACATAATCAAAAAACTCGACTAATTTCACTTTACCATACAAAAGTTTTAACCACGGTGATAATGGATGTAGATGCGAATCGTCGTGAAAATAATCTCGAATATACATAGGAACAAATGAAGGTTTGAAATAAAAAGGATTACTTATAAATTCCGATGCCATGCCCACTACTCTTTTATTGTGACGAATTTTAAAAAATTCATTCTTGAATGAAGTGTTTTCAAGCCGTGACGAGCTAAAAAAGACCAGAGGTACTTTATACCTCATCGCAACTTTACAGGCGCCGCTTACAATGCCGTATCTGCAACCCAGGCATAACGTGGGGACCATAGCAGGCGAAAATTTCTTTGATAACGCTATTAAATTGTTTCTGAAATATTTCGTTTGGTCATGTTTTATTGTAACTAAATCCACACCAAAAGCATCTGTTATTTCCTTTAAATTGAGCTTTGCTTGCTCGCTCACAAATCCATTGTTGTAATTATAAGCTAAAACTCGCATATTATATACTTCGACCAACTCATATAACGTGAATGTGCTGTCTCTACCGCCACTCACGGCAACAACACAATCGTACTTCGCCCCTTTGTTTCGATTTTGATAGGTATCCAACATCTGCTCTAATTTTGTTTCTCCTTCGTATTCGATAGGGATATAGCTCAAACAGTAGTTGCACACCCCATCTTCATCATAGCTTATATTTGGATATGTTTCAGGTAGTAAACATTTACTGCATCTATTTCTTATTTTTAGCATGAAAAGACGACCTCTTAACCAAAATCACTTTACCAACATTTTTCATATTCTGCCATGCCAATTCCTTCAGCCATGCACAAAAACCATCGCTCCACCGGTTCGGATGTACTAAAATGCACATTTGCTCACTATCCGCTTTATTAATCAACCTTATCACATCATAGGTGCGCTTTATCTTTTCATCTCTTTGACTATTTGCACCTACAACATCCTTCACGCTAAACATGGAATTCCATCTTCTACCAGTATCCGATAAATAAAGAACCTTTGTATAATCTATTGACAAATAAGGCTCGCCGATGATGCCGAAATCTCTGAAATCATATCTCTTCCACAAATCCTTATTCACCCATTTGCTCAGTGGATTCCCATGCATACAAATTGTTTTGACATCGCATATCTTCCGGAATTCATTCAGTTCATCTTCAAATATTCTTATCGCCTCTTCGAAATTGCCTCCCGCTTTGTCCAAGACTTCATAGTGATAGCCTATATCATGCCCCATATCTGCTACCTTTTTTATTAGCGCAGGTATGAAAACATCTTCTTTCTTCCTGAAGTAATAGGTAGATGAAATGCCTAATTCATTCTCGAGCTCCGCCATTTTCAGTGCATTTTTTGGATTCCTGTCAACGTCGTGACGAATGATTATGCATCTCTTCTTTTGCGCTCCTAAATATGCGCTTATGCACACAGGTTCGCAATCGGAATGCACTATTGCGTTGCAGAGTTCTTCGTATTTAGTGAATGTGAAGTCCATGTTTCTTTCTACTTATTCTGTTAAGTACCTCGCCCTGTCATGGGCCTGCAAATACCAAGGCGAAGCCCGGTATGGCGCCTCCTCCAATCTGCTGAGTTTGGGGCAGTTACCGTTCCGTAGTCTCTTCTGGAAACTCGTGTGGAGTCCCACATGCGTGACCATTTATTTTCTTACAAACTCCGCTGATAATAGCCTAAAACAAACGATTATAAAGCCCTTTTATGCTTTTCAAAATGTCAAACTGCTCATTTACGACTGAGTTGCGTAGTTTGGCGTCACCGTCCGATTCACCATGCACCTTATGTCCAGTTATGCTTGAGGATGCACTTGCAACCCCCGCCGAATACAGTTTAATAGCTAGTATCTTGTTATTAAAGCCTTTGCCATTAGCATCCACAAACTTTTCGCAGGTGATTGTTCCTCCGGTTACATTTGCTGTATGCTCATGGATTATCTGCGGATAAGAGCCTGTGCGTATGGTGTAGTTGTAGGTTTCGTTTGCTTTCAAGATAAATAGCTTATCAAAAGAGATAGTGTGCCAATCCCCTTCATACCCTGTCCAATTCCCTTCTGCTGTTGTCTTAGATGCATTCCATATTCGTACGTATTCCGAATGCCCTCGCGTTCCCGGGCATGGGTATGTGTACATCTTTTGGACTGCTATATCATCAGTTGGTTTTATCGTTCCAGTGTGCAGTCCTGATATGCTCGGACAAGCACCCCCGCCGCTGTCAAAAACTATCGTTACCATATGTAATACAGCATCGCCACTGAATGGCGGTATAAAGCTTTCATTACCTCCTCCTGCAACTGTTCCTTCATCATGATATGTTCCGTTCTTTGGATCGTACCATTCTACATTTACGGTACCGGTTGCATCCGACAGGTCTACGGTAACAGAGCCACCATTAGGAAGGTAGATTACATATTCAGCCCCAGGACTCGCCAAACAATAACCTGTTCCGTTTGTAACAACCTCATCATGAGGTGCCATCTCATTCAAATTGGTGGATTCCATAAAGCTGACCAAGCGACCACAGTCTTCAAGGTCGCTCATCGTCGTATTGGCGATATTCATGCCTAGGATCATAACGTAAGCACCGCCCATGGCGCAGGCCCAGTTTTTCTTACGGGCTGTGTCACCCATGCCGTGGTTGCCCGCTTCAGCCATGATGAGATTATACTTGCCTGCAGCGTCGCACCAAGCAGTCACCATGCCATTGTGCAATTCCGATGTGCTACCTCCATACTGGATGGCGAATTGGTCGATATTAGGATCGTTTGCAAATTCCGAAAAGTCGAGCTCTGTTGTCAACTTGTGCACGGCTATAACGTGATCGTGGTCGTCTGCCTGGGAAATCGCCTCAGCAATTTCCTTCGCATGGGACACATAATCGCCTCCCATCTCCTCCACCTCTTCCATTATACACCAAATGATGTGTTTGTGATGTTCGAATCGGTTCACAATTGATTCGATATAATATTGCTCCTGAGGATGGAGGTTGTCTGAACCATCCAAATGCCAGCCGATGTTATTGCTCACTTTTATGTTGTCATCGTAGAAAAAAAAGAAAATGACAATCCCATTATTATCCATTTCGGTAAACCAGGTCTCCCACTGGTTGAGGATATCATCATCGAGCCCTTTCGTCGGGTCAGAATCAACAAATGGGTTTTGTGTGTTGTCGCCGTCGCCGCCATGCGAGCGGATGGCCATCAGATATATAGAGTTGGCACCAGTCCCCTTCATCTTATTGATAAGCGCCATCTGGTCCCCGTTGCGGGTGCCGTTGGCATTGCGTGTGCCGCGATAGAGAAAGCCCTCAGGGTCACCAGGGCCGCATATGAAGCATGGATCCTTCTTGCCATCACCGTTGGAATCCCGGTTGTATGCGAGCCACATCTTGGTGTCCGGATCCACAATGATATTTCCTAATAGATAATCATGATATTTGATAAGGTTCCCTCCCCCACTAACATTTTCTAATACATTACCCTTCTTATCCAGAAAGAAAGAACCTCCACCATCAGCAAAGTTAGCCCAAAGTCCGCCATTCTTTTTCCTTGGGCTTGATGTTACAATAGACCTCATCCAAGATTCACTATTATGACCTTCCCGACCATCTCTATCCGCGGTAATCCCTAACATAAAATCAAAATCCAAATTCTTTATATCCTCTGACCCCCCGGTAAAAAAATCTTTACAAATTAGGCATCCGATTTTTCCCAACGGATGGCCAATATCGAATGTATATGAACTTTCCCCGAATGTGCCACACTTCCTCTCAGAATTTGATCCGTAATGTTTGTTGTATACAAAACCTAATGTGCCATAGGGGTTAATCATAATTCCGCTATTGTATGGCTTATTAGGATTACCTGAGTTAACATAGTCTCCATAATATATCCATATATTATTTTCTTTAGCATATTGTGTCATCAGATAATAGACGGGCGATTCATTGAGATCCGTTGATGGCACTGTCTCTGCTAAAGTCGGCCTTGGACCACAATCATATATAACAAAAGCTACTTCTGAAAAAGCAATCATATCTGTACCATTGGCTACAGCCACATCTGCCAGATTTGTTAAAGCCCATTGCATGTCGGCTATCTTTTCTGAAACTGTAGTGGCAGTTGACCTTGGCTGTTGGCAAAAGGCCACCCTGAATGAGTCCGGATTATTTTTTGTGTCGTACCATTCTGCAACCACATTGGTATCGGTGGCGCTTGCAACACCACTCATAACAACTAAAGAACTAACGAAAGCTAAAAAGAACGCTACCACCACAATAGTCCTCAAAAACCGCATTAATTCAATATTTTTCGTGATCATAGCTCCTTTATATAGCATAGTTATAGGCGTATTTAAAACTTTCGGTTTATGTCCTCAAAATGTTGGGACCTGTTCACTTGTTTCTGTATATTTCTTTAAGTATTCTTATACCAAAGACACCGGCACCAAGTGTATATAGAAGGCCTACTATGTGTGCGATGAAACCGGATAATATCGCCATATCCATGGGAACGCCCAATGACATACTTGCAATAACCCACGCTCCTTCGTAGGTGCCAAATCCAAGAAAACTATGGATAGGTAGTATAAGTGTGATACGGGTAATGAGCGTTATGAAAGCCATCGCACAAACTCCGATTTTCATTAAATCAGAGAGTACTAAAATAAAGATGATGAAGCTTGTGGCGGAAGAAATAAGCGAGAGCAATACTAGCTGAATAAAAATCCGTTTTGAATATATCTTAATTAGGTTCTCTTCCACCTCATATAAAATTTTTACAATTTTGTTAATGAAATTGGCTTTACGAATTTTTAATAAGTTGGCTATTTTAACGATTGTAACAGAAAACTTTCCCGTACATAGTGCTATCAAAGCAGATGTCGATATAAATAACAAAAATAATATTACTATAAGAATTTGTGCTAAAGAAGGCAATGCGTATCTTTTATACAAACATAATATCGATAGCAATAGCAGGATAGAGATTGAAATCAGATCGAAAATCCTTACCACTAGCAGTGAAGCTGCTCCATGTTTTAATGGGACCTTGATCAGTTTCTTTGATAGATATAAATATGATAATTCACCTGTCCGAGCGGGGAGGATATTATTAATGAAATTACTTACTGCAACAATGGTGAAAAGATCATAATACCTTAATTCCGTATTATTTAACACAATCCTAAACCGGATAGCACGGAAAAAAATCCCACCTAAATACACAAAAAATCCCAGCAGGACCATATAGGGATTTAGCCCCCTGATTGCATCCACGATCTCTTCTGGTTTGACATTGGTCACCAGTAGGAAAATAAGCAATAGGACGATAATCAAGCCAAATAGTTTAGATAACCACCGGTTATTGGCTATAAATTGCTTAATTCGTTCAATCAACTTTAAACACCACATCCATCATCGATTTTTTACTAAATAATTACCAATCGCCAGATAATCCAATTCCCCCTCCTTGAAGGCTCTTACAGCATCGTAAGGCGAGCAGACAATAGGCTCCTCATGCATATTGAAGCTGGTATTGATTATGGATGGAAGTCCTGTTAACATCATGAATTCCTTAATGATTTTATAATACTCGGGATTCGTTTCTTCATCCACCAACTGGGGTCTTGCTGTTTTGTCGAGATGTACAACGCCTTTACTTGTTCTTTCCATCCAGTCGGTGCATTCAAAAGTTATAGTCATAAATCTTGCTGTGTACTCAGCGCCTTTTATGCCTTTGTAGCATTTATCTGCATATTCCGCAAGGGTAGCCGGGGCAAAAGGCATGAATTCTGTTCTGTTCAGCTTCTTGTTAAGCCAGTCGTTAACTGTGGGTTCTGATGGTTGATAAAGGATAGAACGGTTCCCAAGTGCTCTTGGTCCATACTCCATTTTTCCCGCAAATCGTGCAACCACTTTCCCTTCTGCCAGCCGCTTGGCCACCTCCACCGCTATTTCATCGAAATGTTCAAAATCCAAGCCATGCTCGGTCAGCACGCTTTTGATTTCTTCATTCGTATATTCAAGCCCGAAATAGACGTTTTTTAACCGGGATTTCTCGCCCCGAAACATTGAAGATAAATCATGTTCTGCCCCAAGAGCATACGCAGCGCCAACTGCAAGCCCTCCATCTGCCATCCCCGGATGAATAAATATAGATTCTACTTCTTCTAATTCATGTATCCGTTGGTTTAGTTTCACGTTGGCAAAAACCCCGCCTGCAAGTGCAAGATTTTTGAAGCCACTCTCTTTTATGCAATAGCTTACGTATTCCGCGGCGACATCTTCAAGAACCTGCTGCATACTAGCTGCCAGGTCTTCTTTTTTAAAATCTTCCGGCAGGAGTTTTCTTATCTTTTTAAGGGCCGACCAGTAGTAAACATTACCGGTATTTAGAATCTTCCCGTCATGGTAACAAATAAGAGTTTTTAGAAGATCCGCATAAATTGGTTCTCCATAGGCCGCTAAACCTGTGATTTTTCCTTCATGTTTCTGTGGCGTAAAGCCGCATATATAGGTGACGTAGGAATAATAGTTGCCCAGAGAGTTGTAACTGTCAATACGGGTTAGCTCGGTAAACTTGCCATTCTCAACACGGTATACCCGCGAGGAAATACCATCCCCTCCCCCGTCCATAGTAAGTACTGATGCGTTTTCAAAACCACTTGTGAAATATGCGGAACAGGCATGGGCGTGATGGTGATCAACGAATTCTATGGGGCAAAGTAACTTATATTCATCTTTTAGGATTGCCCGTATTTTTTTCTTCCTGCCTCTTGTCAGCACGCCTTTTAGTTTATGATAAAGATCCCAGGAATATTGAGTACTGCCTATCAGAGGCGTAGCATACGAAGAGAGGTACTGCATGTATTTTTTCGATCTTTTAATTTGGGAGAACCAGCCTTTAAAAGGTATAGGCTCCTGAACAAAGTAAAGGTCGTTCTGGGCGACAGCAACAAAATCAATATCCGAGGAGGATACGCTAGACAACTCAATTACTTTCGCTATGGACTGCCAGGGAAATCCCACCGCCATTTTCTTCCTTTCCAGTCTTTCTTCATTTACGGCAGCCGCAATCTCACCATCGCTCACAAGAGCAGCGCCACCGGTTATTCCATCCCATATCCCAAGAATTTTCATATATTTTCCCCCCTACTTAGTTATTAAGTAGCTTTAGTATCTTTAACAAATACCTCCGGTCGGATAAATTTCCTGTGCCAAAGTTCCAGGTTCATCAGAGCCCACAATCGATGGCTGTGATTTTGTGTTCCTTTCAGGTGTTGCTCCACCAATTTGTTAAGATTATATGAATCAACGTTTTCTCTAATTATCTCAGAGTTGTGAAGCAGATCCAGCATATACTCTTTCAACTCGTTTCTAAGCCAATTCTTGAGTGGAAGGCTGAATCCCTGTTTTTTCCGGTAAACTATGTTTTTAGGAAGTAATTTCAGCATTGCTTTCTTGAAGATATACTTGGTAGTCAAACCTTTTAGCTTCATGTTACCCGGTATAGTTGCGCATAACTCCAAAAAATTATGGTCTAAAAAAGGTACTCTTACCTCTAAGGAGTTTGCCATGCCCATACGATCTGCTTTAACCAGTACATTATCCAAAAGAAAAGATTTCAGTTCCATGTATTGCTCTCTCGCAACTCTGTCCTTCAGATTGCAACTCAAATAATATTTATTTATATACCCAAAAGGGTCAACATTCGCTGCCATATCAGCTAACGTGCCTTTGTAAAGGTTTTTTTCGTCATTTTCACTTGAAAAGTACTGCCACCGCATATGCCGTCCTTCTAATGGAAGATCCGATCCATCAATAAACCTTTTCACCACATTGATCGCCCCTTTTTTCTGCGGCTGTGGTGGCAGCATACCAACAATCTTAGAAACAAAATTCTTTCTGATTATTTCGGGAATAATGCGGTAATAGTGATCTATCTTGCTAGCAACAAACCGGTCATACCCCAGAAAAGCCTCATCTCCGCCTTCGCCACTCAGGCAAACAGTCACACCATTTTTAGCTGCCCTGCAGAATAGATACTCAGGTATGAGTGATGGGTCGGTCATAGGTTCATCTAAGTACCAGACAGCTTTATCGAAATATTCAACTGAGCTAGGATCTACAATGATCTCTTTATGGTCTGTCCCAAAGTGATCTGCTATCTGCTTTGCATATTCCAGCTCGCTGTAGGATTTATCTTCGTAACCTATAGTAAATGTCTTTACCGGTTCATCAAGCATCTGGCTCATCAGCGCAACAATTGAACTTGAATCAATTCCTCCGGATAGGAAAGCACCAAGAGGGACGTCACTGATAAGTCGCCGCTTGATAGACTCCTGTAACTGGTCATATACTTTGTCCGATAGATAGCTCTCCGTGCTGTTATCTTTTGAGAATTTTAAATCCCAGTATCTGATCAGTTTTATTTTGTCATTCTGAAAAATGAGTGTGTGAGCAGGCGGCAACTTTTTGATACCCTTGAACAGTGTAAAGGGGGTAGGGACATATTCATACCCCATAAAATAATAGAGTGATTTATGGTCCACTTCCCTTTTTACTGCGGGATTTAATAAGATTGCCTTGATCTCAGAAGCAAACATAAATTTCCCCGACTCGAAATAATAAAATAATGGCTTAATTCCAAGTCGATCTCTTGCCAAGAACAACTGCTTCTTATTTGAATCCCAGATTGCAAAGGCAAACATCCCGTTAAACCTTTTGACACATTCCACGCCCCACTCTTCATAGGCGTGAACAATAACCTCCGTATCACTATCAGAAGAGAAGTTGTGTCCCTGTCTCTCCAGTATATCCCGTAGTTCTTTGAAGTTGTATATCTCCCCATTATAGACGATCTGAATAGAACCATCTTCGTTCGCCATTGGCTGCTTTCCCTTTTCACTCAGATCTATAATACTCAATCTGGAGTGTCCAAGCGAGACGTCATCATCTACAAAACTGCCCTGCTGGTCTGGCCCTCTATGCGCCATTATATCTGCCATATCTTCCGCAAGGGAACTATCACTCCAGTTAAATCCGCAAATTCCGCACATCCTATTATATATAGCCTCTTTCTTTATACCATTCCGCAGTCAGTTTTATACCGGTTTTCAGATCGATTTTAGGCAGATAACCTAACTCTTTTTTTGCTTTTGTTATGTCAAATCCACGATTATTTTTAAAAAAATCTACTCTTCTTCTAAAAAGGGGAGGTTCGATACCAAAAGGTTTGCAGATTATTTCACAAAGCAATCCCGCGACCCAAACAGGCCAAATGAGGAAGTGCCACTTTGGAGCAGGAACACCAAGACTTTCTGCTATTTCTTTCACTAGTTCATTTAACGTGATATACTTCTCGTCTGCAATATTATATGTTTGACCCAATGCTTCTTCTTTTTCAGTACACAAAAGGTAACCATCCACCAAATTATCTATGTAGACTAGATGGTTTAAAGTCTTTCCACTACCTAACATGATGAACTTTCCGGATTTTATTGTTTTGTATAATTTCAAAAATCGCCAGTCATAAGGGCCATAGATTCCGCCGGGTCTCACAACTACAAATGGTATACCATACTCCGTACATAATTGTTTTGCAAGTTTCTCACCCTCATATTTGGTATATTGGTAGTGATCCTCGGGCTTAATATCTGCATCTTCATCTGCCGGAATATCTTCTTTTGGTATAGCTCCATACACCCCGGTTGTACTCGTTAGTATATATCTTTCGATTCCATGTCTTTTAGCTGCCTCTATAAGTACTCTATTGGATTCCACATTAGCATCCCAATACTCTTTTTTGGGGAGATTTATATCCCTAAATGCTGCTGCAACATGATGGACATAAGAGACACCGTTCATTAACTCATCCACTAATTTCTCATCATTAACACTGCCAATGACAACTTTTATGCCCATTTTTTCGAGTTCGTCGCCATAACCTTTTTTTATATCCAGTGCAATTACAGCTTTACCCTCTTTAGCCAACCGCATTGCTAGCTTAGCCCCCGTGAATCCCGTTCCCCCCGTAACTAAATGTATTTCTCCCATTTCAATTACCTCCCTCCATTCATTTTCGATTTTATGGTTTTTATATTATTCATTGGTATTCCACATATATTCGCCCTATAAAGCCTATCACAATCGTTGCAGGGCTTCAATTTTTTGAATTCATTATTTGACATGCTCTTTCTTAAATTAATCAGCTTATCATTATTCCAAATAGCCCTTATACTATCATTTTTTATATCCCCTAACTGTAGTGTCCGCTAAGATGTTGCAGTTCCGCATCTACCAAGAATAGTTCTATAAAATGTATCCCATTTCTCTATTTTCTCTGATGTTTCTCCTTTGGCACCGGTTACTGCAATTCTAACCTCTGCGGGGGTTTTATTGTATACCAGAATGTCCGCTCAGACATTCGGTATCTTCTCATCATCTCTTTTTTCGTATATTCCCCAGAACGCCACTTCTCCATGAATCGCCTGCGAAGTTCTGCAAGCTTTTCAGAAGGAAGATTGTCCTGAAGAAAATCCCAATCAAAAGGCAGACTCACTTTAACCTTTCTCCTATTTTTAGTGATACATAGGAAATCCACGCTATATAAAACTTACTGCAACATGTCTGTGGACACTATACCTACCGTCGTCCATGATCCCGTTTCCGATGTCTTAGAACAATTAGTATAACTAATACCAGAACCGCTGTCAGCACGAGAGAATATGTCACCTGAGTGACGCTGTTCCAGCCAGCTTCATTTGGAGTCGGTGTGATGACAGTTGTTGGTGGGAATGTGTCTGCTGATATATGCAATACTACATCGCCACGGAATGGAGAGATAAATGTCTCGCTTCTTCCACCGGTAACAGGTCTTTCATTGTAGTATGTTCCCTTTTTTGGATCGTACCATTCTACATTTAAGGTACCAGTTGCATCCGATAGGTCTAAGATGACAGAGCCACCATTTGGAAGATAGACCACGTACTCATTTCCTGGGTTGGCGAGGCATTTCGCCCCGTTGCTTACCAGAGTGTTATTTGGAACCATCGCATCCAGGTTGTTCAGATGCGTGTTGAAGAAATGAGAGGCATAGCCGACATATTTTCGGCCCAAGTCATCGTCAGGATCCCTTCCGATATATGGATCCCAGGCCATAATTCCAGGACGTCGAGCGTCATTGTGGAGGAGATAATGGATACCAGCCATCGCCCTTGTCCAGACTTCAACGCGCACACTGTTATGGTCATAAGGCTCACCCTCTGTCTTCATCGCTGGAGTTAATCCAAAGGGGGGAACGTCTCCATTAAGAACTCGGAAATTCGCGCTGGTAGAGCGGTCGGCCCAGACTTGCCCCCGATCCATGAAGAAGTGGCGAAAGTGGCTTTCCATGTTAGTGTCGGTGTCATAGGACCATTCGTCGCGGAAGTCAAACCAGACATTGCCGTAACCAGAGGTTTCATTGATAAGTTTTAGGCATAATTTTTCCCACAGCCACTGGTTTTTCTTTCTGACCGGCCAGGAATCGTCCCAAGCTTGAGTATGAATCTCAGTCCCGGGAGAATAAATATGGGTAATGTCCTCCCTCGAGGTGGCTGGGCCGCCGTTTAAGTGATAAAACGGGTGATAGTATAGGTCACCCCGGATATCTTTCGGCCACCCGAAAAATACGGTGATCCCCAGCATCATGTTTTTATCTTTTAGCTGCTGACAGAGGTCACGCAAGCGGGGCCAGTAGTGCTGATTCGGGTCCCTGCCTTCGTCGAAAGAGAACAAATCCCACTGCTTCCCGCCGTCGTGGGCATTCTCGCCTGATGTCTTCCTGGCCCAGGGGGTAATCCCAGGATAGACGTAGCCGTAGCGGCTCTCCATCTCGCTTCTATCAAGCTTCTGGCGGGGTGCTATGAATGCCCAAATATGCAGGCTTGAATGCCCTTCGGCGGCGGTCGCATTCACCCAGGCGCGGTAATCGATGTTCGGGTTTTGCATCACACACTGGGTGCCGCTGTCAGCGAGAATCATTTTCGTCTTCCCCTTGTAGGTGAAATAATGACCGGAAGGACTGATTCCCACGTCTCCTATGATTGGAGTAAAATCCAGAAGATTTTTATCGTAGCTTTCAAAATCTTCCGAATATACCACTGCCTCACTATCGTTGCAAACCACAATAGCATAGCTATCTTCTGCCAAACAGGCAGACAACAGCATAAAACAGATAACAAATCCCATCAAAAACAGGTTTTTGGGTCCGATGGTTCTCCTAAGTCTCATAATTCTATTTTTGTTTTCTTGATAAATACCTTTTAGAATAATAGCGGGAATTGGCAATTCGATAACGATACTTTTTATAAGCAATTTTAATTTGGGTAAGTCGCTCACCTAACTTAGAAAATGCAAAATTCATATATATATTCTTCATAGTATTATTTTTGCTAAGCTGTAAAGATAAACGTTTTAGGTATTCATACATCAATTCTTTCCAGGTGAATTTAGGAATCTCAATATGATAATTTGGATACGGTTTATCTTTTTCCATAAGTCTTTTGATCCGATAAAATGCAAGTTTCTTTTTGGATTTTGCTGCGGGGGAAAAATTCATATAAAAAAGGGACTCAGGAATTTCCTCCAAGACAATCTTTTTGGCTTTTTCCAATTCACACATAATTTCTTTGCCTCTTTTCGTCCTTGTTAAAACAAGTGACCAGTTTTCTTTAAACATGTAATCCCCATCTGCACCTCTAATCCAGGGATCGCCAATAGAAATATCTGCTAATTCCGCACAAAAATCGATGCAATTCAAACAATTTTCGGCATAGTGAATCCTATATAGATGATTGTACGCACCATCTTTTGTACCGAACCTGTGCAACTCACGGTACGAGCCATTTTTTAGCTTAACACGAATTCCACCGGGCCAGGTACCGCCACGGTACTCCAGAGCTGAAATTTCCGATACATTGATCTTTTTACAGCGGACCAAACCAGTGGTCGCTTCCATCTCCAAGTTTCTATTGCAAAATAGACCAATGACCACTGCCACTTTTTCTCCCATCTGTGAATCGATTGACTCCCACATGCGAAAACTCTGTACTTGGCATGGCAACCCTACCAATGCAATACGACCAGGGAACTTCCGTAGCTCCTTTAATCGTTCATTTACTGGAATAATTGTGTATCTTGATCCAACGCTCTTAATGATTTCCTCCGCGGTTGTTGCAAGAATCGCCTTTGATCGCCAGGGAACATTAGGGTCAGCGGTCGCCACAATTGCACCATCAATGTCTCCACTGCTCAATAACGAGAGGAGGATTTGAGTCACTACGCCGCCACTACTGGCTTTCTCCCGAATCTCTGGCACTGTCGAATAGCCAACATAGACACCGTTGCACACCCCTACTGGATTATCGATATGTTTTGCACCAAGCACTTGTTCATACAGCAGTGGAATATTCAGATCATGAACTGGACAAACTTCGAGGCATAAGCCACATTCTGTACATTCCTGTCCAACTACGGGATAATACCGTTCGTTAAAGGTAATAAGGTCTACTGGACAGATCGAAGCACAGGTCCCGCATCTGACGCATAAATCGTTTTCTACGATTTGTCGGATATCATTGATACCTTTCATTTGTTTGCAAACCTATGTTATTTTAATAAAGACGTGAAGAGTACGGTTAGCTCCTGTAGGCAACATATATCCAACCGGCTGGGAAGATTCCATATTTTTTCAGTCGAATAATATTTTCTAAAACAAAACCATTTCTTTTTAACATTCTTACGCTAAGCCTAGGGTTATGTGGATAAAGTGGTCCTGGCACCCTAATAGGTCGCGGGATAAACGAGGATAATCGACTTCTACTCCAGGTTATAGGATCAAAGGATATGGTCTGAGAGGGTGTTT
>QENH01000143.1 GCA_003336485.1 Candidatus Methanophagales archaeon | reverse complement strand
ACCTTCCGGATATGTACCACCGGTTATACTTAGCTTTACATAGACTTGTATGTGAGCACCGCATTCACCGGTACTATTCTGCGGCTCGATATAGCAGGTCCATACGTCCGATGGCCCTGCTATGGCTGGCACAACGCACAACAGCACCAGAGACAAAAGCGCTATTGTCATCGTAAGAGGCGACATCGTCACCTTTTTGCCACTCATTTTTGCCGCTCACCAAAGAATATTTTTCCCCCGCTATTCACGTATCCGGGTCACCACAGCAGCAGCAATTCAAGTCATAACTTGTATCTACCGCACGCATCCAGACCATTTCAGCATCGCTTGTATTTATTTCGCCGTTGCAATTGACATCAGCAGCCCAAGGACAATCAAGGTAGAAATCAGGATTCTCTGCATGGTTCCATATCTTTTGCGCATCACTCGCCCTTATTTCTCCGTTTTCGTCCACATCCCCGCACATGCCCTCATCAAGTGCATATAGATTCCCGGCATCGTTACCAAAAAAGACACGCATGTCGCTCCCATTGCGGTAGACAGAAACACCCTGGAGGATGTATTCCCCACTCCCGATAGCTTCCATAGGTTCGTAATACCAGCACAGTCCACCGGTTTTATTTATGCAATATAGCCGGCCGTTCTCACAGTTGGTAGTAAAGTAAATGTAAAGCTCATTGCCAGCGACAGAAATCACTGGTGACGCTTTTATACCGGGCGAACCATTACCATTATTGTCCAAAGCGGTGTAATGCCACTCGATCGTGCCGTTTGACTCATAGATACAATAGAGCCTGCCGTTGGCTTGGTAACTGCCATCCCCAACGTAGATGCGGCCATTATAAACTACCGGTGTGGACGTCGTGAGTGTGTTAAGAGGACATCGCCATGCATATGTGAGATCTCCGGTCGCTTTGTTAACGTTGTAAGCCCATAGACGTCCGCCGAGAGTGCTGCCATTGATATATCCCTCAGTGAAGTAAATCCTACTGCCGGCTGCATTGCAGGTAATTGAGGTCTTGATCTCTCCTGTGATAGACACAACCGCTGCAAGATTCTCTTCGTCCACAAAAGCGCCGGTAGTCTTATTCAAGCAGGTTATATTGCCGAGACAATCACCAAAGATGATGTAGTCGTCAATTATGCACGCGCCAGCCCAGTAGTAGCCGTTGTTTCCGGGGGCGGGATAATTCCAGACTTCACTGCCATCCGCAGCATTAAGACAGTAGTATGTGCCGGAATAGGTCATGTCTACTGTCCCATTCCAGGTCCCAAAATAGATCTTGCTGTTATCATACGTTATCGGCGTATCTATCTGCTCGTCTACATTTATCATCTTCTCCCAGACCTTAGCAGTTACATCATTCGCATTTACCGCAAATACATGCCCTTTCTTAGCGCCCGAGCTCATCCCAAAGAATATCTTGTCGTCACCATAAGCAGGTGTTGAGAGCTGGTAGTACGGTGGGCTTGCAGGACCGTTGTAATATTTATTACCGTTCACAGCACCCGTATTTGCATTAAACGACCATATATAGCCAAGCACATCAAGCACATACACATTGCCGCCTGCAACGATAGGCACGACATCTATACCGGCCATATTCCAGGGGTCTGTATGTGTATATGCACTCCAAGCCAAGCTGCGCCCAAGTATCTCTTCATTTGCAATGCCCGTATTTGTCTTGTCCGATTGAAATTGAGACCAATCGGATGCCACAGCCGGCGCTATCGTTACAGATACCAATAGTGCAAATATGCACAACATTGACGTTACGGAAATAGCCATAAAATTATTCCTGTTTCCATCTCCCACTATTTTTATCATTTTCTTCATGTTCCTCCACAGTACCTATAGAGGGGCATATGAATACCCCTCCTTTTCATCATGGCCCGGCATCTGCTCGTTTCTATAGTAGATAGAGTCATGGAGTGCCTCGCTGAATGTCTTACCCTCAGACGCACCCACCTGTTTCTCGAACTCGTCCAGGAATTCTATTAGCACCTCTGTACTATCTTCTGCACTTATCCCGTCTCGGTTATTCAAGATACTTTCCTTAAACCTGCCTATGAAAGATAATATTTCTTTCACATCGCTCTCGGTAATGTACGTATCCACGTCAATTCTATGGGTATCTTGACTTAGCATGGGCGAATACTTGGACAGGAGCCGAGCTGCTTCATTCGTCAGTGCAGAATCACGCCCAATAACCTTCGCCAACTCCGGACCATTCTCATAGTAGCGATTTACGTACTCCTCCCTAAGGTTATCGTCCCTCTGTGTTCTTAGGACATTCAAGATCCCATCGGCATTAGGTACTTCCGCCCGATAAACAGCAATCTCAGCAGGACAATGAGGTGGCCACACATTCTCCAGACAGTTGTTTGTTTCGTTTAGTTCGTCTACGACACCGTCAGTATCTGCACATACCATTATAGTGTCGTAGTTTCCTGTGCATGCAATAACAGTATCGAACGTATCAGTGTAGTTATCGCCGGGCTCCAAATCCACTGGTATCGACTTATGTTCTACTGCTACGCCGTCAACGTATAGCGTAGTAGTATGACCACTTGGGGCAATTGCAGTGCCGTTGTTGAGAATGACATAAGAGACATTATAGCGGCGTTCTGCTATATCTCCCACCCACATCTCCCATTTCTTCTCGACTATCAGATCTGGCTTCTTTTCTGCACTGCAGGTGAAAGACGCCGGGGGATAGTTGTTTATACCACTCCCATGTACCGGGTCCACGGCATATACATACCATGTGCCTAGCGTAGACCACTGGAATGTGCAATTACCATCGTCATTTGTTGTTCCCACATAATCTCCCGATACATACTCCAGATCGGAGACAAAGACATCAGAACCTGTTAACTTGTATGTCCCTGTTAGGTTCTTCCAGGTAACCTTAGCGGTTAGATTCTCACCAACGTATATTGCCGTTTTGTTGAGTGTCGCGAGCACAGCATAGTAATTCAGATGGTAGTTATACCAGTGTACCCGATCACCATCTACTATAACCTTTTCTGATCCACCTACCGGCGGTGACACTTCGTTGACTGCGTACATCCAAGAGTACAGATTAGCATCGTCATCGCCGATCTGGACCAGATAGGCACCATGCAATCCGGATATTACTATCTGGACATTGATACCATTGTCCTGACAATAGGCAACAACAGCGCCTAGTGCGGTCTCGTTGTCTACTGTGACCCCGTCCTCGGTTACTGTGCCCGGGCAAATCATGTAGTCCGAGACGCTGATGATATTGCCTGCAATGCCATCAGCACTGATGGCTACTTCTATGTAGCATTTGATGATGTTCACCTCGCAGTTGTTCGTCTCGTCGCTTTCGTTAACTACCTTATCGTTATCGGCACACACCGTGACATTGAGGGTCGAACCGCATGGACAAGGCTCCGGATCAAAACTGCCATTGTAGCTCTCGCCGGGGTCCAACGCAGGGCATGCTTGATGTTCCATAAGCACGCCGTCCACATACTTACATGTTGTGCTTGCATTCGCTAGTGCTGCGCCGATATTGGTAACAGTATAGTTTACCGTGAATGTGCTATCATTAAAGCTCACTGTCTTATTCACCACCAGATCCGGCTTTTTTAGGCTGCATGTGAATGTTACATACGGGTAGTTATATTGGCCACTACCATGCACCGGATCAACTGCATAGACACCCCACGTGCCTACCGTGGACCACGAGAACGTGCACGTACCATCAACACCCGTGGTGCCTACAATTGTTCCCGTTTCCGGTCCCCAGTCACCCATAGCACCAACGTAAACATTCGCGCCATTCAAGAGGTGGATTCCTGTTATGTTCTTCCAGGTAACCGTAGCGGTTAAAGTCTCACCAACGTATATTGCCGTTTTGTTAAGCGCGGAGAGTACAGAATAGTATTGCAGATTGTAGTTATACCAGTGCACCCGGTCACCATCACTAATTACCTTATCCGCCCCTCCTACTGGTGGTCTCACCTCGTTGACCGCATACGACCAACTGTTATTATCTGCTGGGTCGCTACCGATCTGAACCACGTATTCGCCCCAAGTGCCTGTTGTTATATGGATATTGATACAGTTATTCTGACAATAGATCACAAGAGCACCCATTGCTGTCTCGTTATTTATGGTGATCCCATCTTCTGTTACTGTACCCGGGCAAATCGAATATCCGGAGACGTCAAAGATATTACCTGCGATTCCATCTGCTCGGATATCAACATTGATACAATCAGCCCTGGTATCATCACTGATGGTAGGACATTCGATGATGTTCACCTCGCAGTTGTTCGTCTCATCGCTTTCGTTAACTACGCTATTGTTATCTGCACAGATCGTGACATTGAGTGTCGAACCGCATGGGCAAGGCTCCAGACCAAAGAAGCCATTGCAGCTTTCTCCAGGATTCAACACAGGACACTGCTGACTTCCCATAAGCTCGCCGTCCACATACTTACATGTTGTGCTTGCACTCGCTAGCGCTGTGCCGATATTGGTAACAGAATAGTTTACCGTGAATGAGCCACCATTAAAGCTCACTGTCTCAGTCACTACCAGGTCTGGCTCACCTATAGTGTATGGGATCTTATTGGATTTGAAGTCTCGCCAATCGGATGCCATCGCCGGCGCTATCGTCACAGATACAAATAGTGCTATTATGCACAATAGCGTTACTGAAGAAAGTATAAAATTCTTTTCCCTATTTTCACTGCCTAAGTTCTTATGATGTATAGTATTTCTACCTCTGCCCATATGGGCACCAACATATCCATTTTTTTTGTCATCTTTTCCACGTTCCTCTACCGTAATTATAAGAGCGGTATATAAGTACCCCCTGTTTTAGATAAAAGGTTTAACCCAAAAGGGTAACAAATACAAGTCCCTATAAATATACGCTGTATTTGTTCTTACCCTCGTATTCTGCGTTACATTATCCACTATATCCTGACACGGCAACTGCTCGTTCTTAAAGTAGATGGAGCCCTGGAGTGCCTCACTGAATGTCTTACCCTCAAGTACTTCCACCTGTTCCTTGAACTCGTCCACATAGTTTACTATCTCTTGAGTCCTTTCAGCACCTTTTACCTCTCGGTTCTTCAAGACACTCATCCTTAAATCGCTTATGAATGCCATTATATCGCCTTTATCTTCCGCGGTAATACGCGTATCCGCACCTATTCCATATACTTCGTGCTTTACAAGGGGTGAATACTGCACCAATAGTTGGACTGCCTCTTGCGCCAGAGCAGGGTCCTTCGCTATGACCACAGCCAACTCATTACTGTAGTCGTAGTAGCTAGCTACGCACGTATCCTCCAGATAGTCGTCTCTCAGTGCTCTTAGCGGATTGAGGATCTCATCAGGATTACGAACTTCAGCCGGTAGTGAGGTCATATAAACCGCTGTTGCCGCGGCACAAGGTGTGCTACAGGTACAGGAGCCATTGATCCATTCCTGTGTTACCTGATCACCATCTTCGTTATTAGCTTCGTAATTATTATGGGTCAGGCCACAAGTCCCGCTGCTGTTACACTCCAGAGTAAGCTCAGCAATCGTAGAGACACCTATTGGTATCTCCGTCAGACCGTTCATACTCGATATGCGGACATAATTGCCATAAAGGTGCCAATCATTCAACATGAACGGGCTCATGCTCTGATCCACATTTGTTATGGTCACACAGCTCTGATCGTAGTATATATCGTCCTGATAGCTACATACACCCGCCGGATATGTCCCACTGGTTATACCTACCTTTACCGCGACATTTATGGGTGTGCCACACGTCCCGGAGCTGTCCTGCGGTTCGAGATAGCAAGTCCAGACTTCCGAAGGTCCTGATGTAACTGGTACACTACTTAATATCATTACTATCAAAAGTATTGTGGTCACCGTAAAAAGAGATCTAACAACTAATCTCATTCCTTTGCTTTTCATTTTTATCTTTTTACCTCATAATTACTGATTCCCGTTCTGTTTCTTTAGTAAAGGCATCCTATAAATATCTTTCTTTTTGGGTTGAACATCTAACCCGAATGGGTAATAAGAAGAAGATGTAGTGTTTAATCATATGCTCCATACTCCGTTTGAAAACGTTACCGGGCTAAAATTCGTGTTTTTCATTTTAATGGGTGTAGTGAATTTCCGATAAAAATTTTGCCGAATTTCGTGAGATTACAAAACTTTGAAACCTTTCTCCGAATTCTCATATAACCCTCAGGTAACGGGGGCTGCAGAAAACATCGATTTTTGAAAGAACGCGAATTGGACTGATATAGTTCCCATGAGAAGCTTGCCTCGGGCGGAGTTTCTTCAAGTGTCATCAAGCTTTGGGATATGGCTACCGGCACAATCAATCAAACTTTAGAAAACGAGGGGCCGGTGGGTGCTCTGGCATTTAGCAGGGATGGCAGATTGCTGGCTTCAGGGGACGCCGAGAAGGGCGTTATCGAAGTTTGGGCTAAACCAAAGTAGTCACAAGATTTTCTCTTTTTATCTTTTTTGGTTGCGACTATCGTGATTTCCACACAAATATAGAACTTGGATGCCCCGTTTTGTAAACCGGGATGAAAGTGTGCCTCGTAGCCTAATCAGCAAGAGGGTTAAAATTGAGAGTATTCGTTGATAGTTCCGTATTCATTTATGGTCTCGAATTCGAGGAATCGAACTCCGCCATAATTTATAATGCAATTGCTAATGGTACTGTCAAAGCAGTTATCAATGAAAAAGTCATTGAAGAGGTCGTTAGATACATCGGTAGGAGAAAAGGCAGACATTTTGCGTATTTAATTGAATCTCAACTCAGGAGAATTTGTAAAGTCAAGCAGCGGCAAGATTACGCCGGTGAAATCGGAAAATGGGAAGGGAAAATCAAAGAAAAAGATTTAGAGCATTTAGCAACAGCTAAAAAGTTCGAAATGAAAATAGTTGCCTATGATACCGATTTTATGCCATTTGAGGAATATTGCACACCAAAACAATTTGTTGGGGGTTTAAGGAAAAAGCCATATGATGCTGAGAGGTAAGACACCGGGATACCTCCGAATTTATTCCGTGTGTGGCATGGCTGGAGCTGCTCTTGTACCCAGAACCTACATTGACCCATAACCGCTTTTCCTTGTCCTGAGTAGATAAATAAAGAACGGCGCGCCAAAGAATGCGGTGATTATACCCACTGGCATTTCGCCCAATAAACGTGCCAATGCGTCCGTCCACATCAGGAAAATCCCACCCACTAACGCAGAAGCCGGGAATAGTATTCGATGGTCCGGACCAACGAGTGATCTAGTAATATGCGGTATTATCAAGCCAACGAATCCGATAGTACCCACAAATGCAACTGCCGCTGCGGTAATACATGCAGAAAGCACCAACATGATTCTCTTCACGTTCTCTACATTTATTCCCAGTGTCTGTGCGGTCTCTTCCCCCAAGAGCATTGCATTCAGGTCCTTTGCGAATATATAAATCAAGAAGAAGCAAACTAATACCGGCAAGACTAGTATTTGCACCTGTGTCCAATTAGCGAGCCAGAATCCACCCATAGTCCAAAAAAAGATCCCCGCCAAGTCATGACTATGCCGAAACATCATAAAGGATAATATAGCACCGAAGAATAACGAAACCGCTATTCCCGTGAGCAACAAAGTATCTACCTGTATTCTGCCTCTTACTTGCGCAATGGTATAGACCAAAAAAGTAGCGAACATGGCACCGACAACAGCCATTATCGGTACAGTGTAAATCGAGAAGAAAGAGGGTATAAACGTTATCGCGAGAACCGCACCAACCGCGGCCCCGGATGCTATTCCTATTATGTATGGGTCTGCCATAGGATTCTTAAATAATCCTTGCAGCGTTGTCCCGGCAGTTGCCAGCGAGAGACCAACCAATAAACCCAAAATTATCCGCGGTAGTCTTATCCGGAAGATTATTGTTTCGTGCGATATAGAAGAGATCTCGCAGAGATGGAGTTTATCCCCTAACAAAGCGATAATTTCCAGTGGCGGTACATATACGGGTCCGATCGCCGTTGTCAGCACGATACTCACGCCTAAAAGTACAACTAAGTAAATCATAATCAGCTTCCAGTGGACAAATTTACTTATTAACTGTGTCTCTGTGAGTTTTTTCATTGTTACTGCCTCTTGTCATGTTTAGATATTGTGTCTGTCTGGATTTAAAATAGTTCATGTATTTTTGATACCGTTTCTTCTCAAAAGATACATTACCGTAAGCAATCCAACAACTGCTAATTCCGCTTCAAACCCGGGTGACTCGGGAGTAGGAGTTTGCGATGGTTTTTGAGTGGCGGTAGGCGTAGAAATAGGTGCTGATATAGGTATAGGCGTTGCGAAAGGCGCTAGTGTAACCACAGGAGTAGGCATTTGTAACTCTTCACTTTCTGACTCCAATAGTGCACTAATTGCAAATGTCCCCAAAGATGGACATGTCGCAGAGTAATAGACCTTGTCTTTGCCACCCCCTAAAACTATCTCACTTGCATTTTGTTCGACCCATGAATCATTGTTGTAGTCATAGCAGAAGAGTGAAATTGCAGTTGTGTTATTATCGGCATTAGCAGCCACCCATGATTTGTTCACGCTGAAGTTCAACTTGAACCATTCGATGCTTCCTGTTTGATTGTCCATGCTGAGATTAAAATAGCTGTAAACTATTGCAGGTGGCGGAAAGATATTCAAATCATTTAATGCCGTTACAGAGATATTAGTAAATTCCACCTCTTCTTCTGCCTTTAGTGTGATGTTACTTAAGCATGCATCGTCTAATACCATTGTCTTCTCTTCACCTGCTATTATAACTTTTTTTTTCTCTTCATGAGCTTGACTATCTCCACCACTACCAAGGTCTTCTTCTTTAGTCTCCTCCTCCTCCTCATCGTCATCATCTGTATCAGTAAAAAAGTCAGATAGGAGTCCATAAACGGTTTTAGTCACATTTACCAGTCTTGGACCGGGTCTTGATATTTCACCTTCGTTTATTAGATATATTCGGTCGTTTTTTACCGCGTCTATCGTACTCAGTCTTTCGTCACTCACTATTTGATCGGGTACAATGGACTCGCTACCGTGACCGCTATAAAGGATAACCTGCGGGTCTTCTTCTATGAGATCCTCGATACTAAACACGCCCCAGGAAGCGAGATAATTAGCTGCTATATTCGCTCCTCCAGCAAGCTCAATAACCTCGTGCTGGAATGTGCCTGCACCAGGGGTATAGAGAATAGAACCCATAGCATAATATACACGTGGTCTTTGCCCCTCTTCTAAGGCTTCCGTTTTTTCTTCTATTTCTTGCAGGTCCTCTTTCAGCTCAGCCACAAGCGAAGATGCTGTTACATCGCATTTCGTTAGCTCACCAATGATTTCCATATGCGCAAATATCTCTTCGATATTCCCCGGATGCTGTGCATAAACCGGATATTCAATGCCAGGGTGCACATTAGTGTCCACTAACCAATATAAAAGCTCAGAGGGGTTACCATGAGCTGCGACTATTAGGTCCGGCTCTAAATCCACTAGTTTCTCTAAGCTTGGCGTTGAATAGCCACCTACAGACTTTATTTCCCCGTTAGCCTTCTTTTCGTTTACTTCAGGCGGGTAATCGCAATAATCTGTAACGCCTATAACGCTATCGCCTGCACCAACGGCGAATAGAATCTCAGTTGCACTCGGCGCCATAGATACAATTCGCGCCGGTCGTTTTGATATTTTGAACGTATAATCTTCAAGTCCCTCTAACATTCGGATGTCGTTTTCTTCTGCTATTACAAGCGAAACCGCAACGTTCCAGCTTGCGCATTCTGTTGTTCCATTTTCTCCTAGCCCTTCGACACGGACGTCATAAACGCCATATTCTGCAAAGGTATACGATAAATCTGCGCTTTCTCCTTCTGATTCTTTTTCTTCTTCTCCGTTGATAGACCAGGTCCAGTCATAAGGCAAATCAGAGGAAACGCGCAATTCTACCTCTTCGCTCTCGCCTATATGAATATCAACGTAAAAATCCGCGGATGCGTCTTCTGTCTCACTGTTCCACTGAGTAATGTTGCTACCCGCACATGAGGTACAAAGGGTGATTAAAACCAGTAATACAGAAGCTACAACGGGAAACCATGTTTTTGCCGTCATTCCAGCTCACCTGCTTTTATGTCCAAAAACCATGTCCCGTCCACATACACCTTTTCCAAATCACTCACTTTTATCCGCCTCTTGAATATAGGACCGTCAGTTACAAATGTATGATACTCACCGGATTCGCCGGATGGATGGAACTCGAATTCCTTTAACTCTGCTATAAAAGTCCGGTCAAATTTTCTACCGAGCCATTCCCGCTTTATCCTCGTTGCCACTACGATTGCTTCGAATCCCACATCTATGAACTCGAGCAATAAAAAAGGGCGAGTACCATGAGATCTTTCCCTTTTACCATCTTCAGATAGCAAATTCAATAGAGGTGTTACCTCAAACCCGTCCTCCATTGCTTTATAACATGCTAAACTGCTATCCTTTCCACCGCTCCAAGAGGAGAAAACCTTCTGCTTTTCTTTCATTTATTTATTTATTTATTTAGTTATTCATTCATTCTTAGTAATAGTCAATCCATAAATACCCTCGTTTAGGCAAGAAAATCCCGCTGACGCTATGTTATCTTCGGTAGAGACATCAGTTTTTACTAGTTTCCACTCTTCTTCACTTGCATTATAATAACGGATTTTTATGGCTGTTTCTTCTAAGCCAACTTCTTCTAACACGACCTCATCGTAGCCCATATTTATTACAACTGAGTCTATTGTTTCTAAATCCCCGCTTTCGTTAACTTCTAGTCGTACAAAGTCCCCAATTACCGTTTCAGGAACATTATTCGCCATTTCAGACCCGTTAACTTCTGTGATATTGAGCCGTAAAGCAATGTTTTCTTTTGCGGAGAGTTCGAGAGTAACTTTAGGAACACCGAAATATGCACCGTTTATTTCTGTACTGCCGCCTATAGGTACGTTAAAAAGCCCATATAGGCATTCCAGTACTTTTTCTGTTGCATTTGCTACTCGTGGACCAGGCCTACTGATTAAACCGTCTATGATCAAGTAAATCCGGTTATTTCTTACTGCATCCACATCTTTCAGTCTCTCTTCACCAATTATTTGCACATATGCAAGACTTTCTCCCTCTTCCGTAGCCGGACACAGGATCACTTGTGGATTCTCGTGTATTATGTCTTCTATCTTTAACGCACCCCACCCCGCGAAGTATTTAGCCGCGATGTTCTCGCCTCCTGCAGTCCAGATAACATCGTTCAGGAAGGTATTGTTGCCACAAGTTACAAATCCGGGACAAGGTCGGAAAACCCGTGGTCGCTGTTCGGATTCTAACATTTCCGTTCTTTCTTCTATCTCGGCTATCTTGTATTTTGAATCATCAAGAAGCGAAGATGCAGTTTCATTGCTTTTCGTTATCGTGCCTAGGACGTTCATATGAGCAAATATCGCTTCAATTTTTTCCGGATTTTGCGCGTAAACCGGGTATTCAATGTCCGGGTGCGTCTTGTCGTCGACTAGCCAGTATAAGATGTCCGAGGGATTACCATATGCGGCAACTATCAAATCAGGCTCCAAATCCATTATTCTTTCTATGTTTGGTGTTGAATAGCCACCTATAACGACAATCTCGCCTTTATCCTTCTTAGCCTCTACTTCGGACGGATAATCGCAGTATTCCGTAACGCCAACAACGCTATCGCCTGCACCGACTGCGAATAACATCTCAGTGCAGCTAGGAGCCAGGGATACAATTCGCGCTGGTCGCTTTGATATTTTGAACGTATAATCCTCAAGTCCCTCCAACTCGCGGAGATCGTTCTCTTCGCCTATTACGAGCGAAACCGTAACGTTCCAGCATGCACGTTCTGTTGTTTCCCCTACTCCTACTCCTACAACACAGACGTTGTAAATGCCGTATTCTTCAAATGTATAAGATAAATTTGAGTTTACACCTTTTGATTCTTCTATCTCCTCGCCATTAACAGACCACGACCAGTTATGAGACAAAACAGAAGAGTTAACGCTGAATTCTACCTCTTTGCTCTCGTCTATATGAATATCAACGTAAAAATCCGCGGATTCGTCTTCTGTCTCACTGTTCCATTGAGCGCAACTTGCACCGGCGATTTTGTCTCTAAACGCAAGAACACCCACATTGTCCACTCCTATGAACAAGGAGGAGTTGGAAATAGCAGGAGGTGACGCTATATTAAATCCGCCGCCGAATCCTTCGGGTATATGAAGCGTATAGTTCCAGAGTTTTGAGCCATTCTCGGCATCTAATGCATATACCGTACCATCCACCTCATTTGTTCCAAAGTAGACTTTACCATCAGCAACAACCGGTGATGAACTTATTGATCCTCCCATCTCTTCGTTCTCCCATAATAACGTGCCATTTAGCGCATCGTAACAATAGAAGGTTGTGTCAACAGTAGAGCCGCCAATATATAGCTTACCATTGCTCAATGCGGGAGAAGCCCAAGTCGAATAATGGGTTACATTCCAGATCTCTTCTCCGGTTATCATATTGACAGCGTAAATCCCGTATTCTTTCATTGGGATGTATTCACTAGTAAAGAAAACCATTTCCTCTTCGCCCCAAATAGAGGGTGAGCCTCTTAGCATCGTTTCTGTCGTAAAATTCCAAACCTCGTCGCTCATGTTCAAGTCGAGGCAGTATAATGCATGTTGTCCCTCTTTATTCCCAGCGAAGTATATTTTATCACCATACGTGGAAGGCGATGCATAACAGAATATCTCACCGCCCGTGGAGAAATTTCCGAGTTCTGCACCATCGAAAGAGAAAGCATGGAGTGTCCCATCTGAAGAACTTAACACATACACCTTGTCTTCAACCACAAGCGGAGAGGATGCAACACCCTTCCACGACGGGTTCTCTTCTATCTTCTTACTCCATTCTATATCTCCACTCGCAGCGTCAATACAAGTTATGTTCCCTATATGCGTTCCCACAAACAACTTCCCATTTGCTATCGCAGCCGTAGATGCGCCATAAACATCAGTGTTATTCCAGATCTCTTCGCCTGTGCCATCATTAAGGCAATAGAGTGCATCAATGCCATTTCCTTCAACGCCCATGCCCGAAGACCACCAGGTAGAGATGTAAACCTTGCCATCGGAAACAATCGGTCCTGCCTCTATGCAACCCGAAGTTTTTTCGCCCGACTGCCACATTAATGTGCCCGTTTCTGGTGCTATACCGCTTACATTTCCGGTCCTCTGTGCATCATATTGAAGCATAGGATAACTCCCTTCCGCTTCATCCTCTGTAACAATAAAAATATCACATAGAAGCCCATAAACAGTTTTAGTCGCATTTACCAGTCTTGAACCGGGTCTTGATATTTCACCTTCGTTAAAATCTGCGCTTTCTCCTTCTGATTCTTTTACTTCTTCATTAACAGACCACGACCAGTTATGAGACAAATCAGAAGTTTTAACGCTGAATTCTACCTCTTCGCTCTCGACTATATGAAAATCAACGGGAAAAAGTTTGGATGCTTCTTCTGTCTCACTGTTCCATTGAGCGCAAGTTGCACTGGAGATTGTGATAAAGATAAAAAAGAAGAGAAAAAGAGAAAGAGTAAGTCTACTCTGACCCATTTGCGAGTGTTCACCCATCATACTTTTTCCCATTTGCATCTGTGATTGTTTGTGGTCGTCATGGCAGATGGACCTGAATTCGTACCACCATCGATGTGTTATCGGGTGTTGTGCCCATTCCACCATAATAATAGGTTATGACATCACCATCTTCTACTTCATACACGTTCGTACCAACCACAGGCATCGAGTCATCGGGATAGTTCACCCAGTAGAGCCAACCGACCCTTGTGACCGAATCCCCTGTCTCCCCTGCAATAGAATCAACCATGAAAGAGCCATAACTCGTATACCACTCGTCACTTATAGTGTACTTGAACCCGCCTGCTTCTGCTGCTGCATCAAGCGCCCCTAACGCGGTCGTTTGATTTATCTCGTAGCTTTCTCCGCTGTTGTGTGCAGTCACGCTAACCGTAGTATTCGCTGTTAGTGACACTTTGCCTTCCCAGAAGGTACTGTCTCTAAACGCAAGAACACCTACATTGGCAACGCCTATAAACAGGATGGAGTTGGAAATAGCAGGATGTGACGCTATATTATATCCACCACCAAATCCTTCGGGTATATGAAGCGTATAGTTCCAGAGTTTTGACCCGTTCTCGGCATCTAATGCATATACCGTACCATCAGCTTCATATGTTCCAAAATATACTTTTCCATCGGCAACAACCGGTGATGTTTCTATTGCTCCCTCCATCTCTTCATTTTTCCATATTAACGAGCCATTTAGCGCATCATAGCAGTAAAAGGTAGTGTCAACACTAGAACCGCCAACATATAGCTTACCATGACTCAAAGCAGGAGAAGCCCTGCTTGAGTAATGAGTTACATTCCAGACAACATCCCCTGTCGTTATGTTAACAGCGTAGAGCTTGTGCGCCTTCCCATAAACATATTCACTAGTAAAGAAGACCATTTCCTCTTCGCCCCAAATAGTGGGCGAGCCTCTTATCTCCGTTTCTATCGGGAATTTCCAAACCGCCACTCTCGTGTTCAAGTCGAGGCAATATAGCGCATGCTGTCCTGAATTATTCCCGGCGAAGAATATCTTGTCACCATACGCAGAAGGCGATGAATAACGGGATATTTCTCCACCCGCGGAGAAATTCCAGAGTCCTGTACCATTAAAAGAGAAAGCATGGAGCGTCCCATCTGAGAAACATAACACATAAACCCTGTCATCAACCACCAGCGGAGAAGATGCGACACCATACCACGACGGGTTCTCTTCTATCTTCTTGCCCCATTCTATCTCTCCACTCGTCACGTTGATACATGTCATGTTCCCTCTTTGCGTTCCCACAAATAACTTCCCATTTGCTATAGCCGCAGTGGATGCGCCATAAACATCAGTGTTATTCCAGATCTCTTCGCCTGTACTTTCATTAAGGCAATATAGTGCATCAGTACCATTTCCTTCAACGCCCATGCCCGAAGACCACCAGGTAGAGATGTAAAGCTTGCCATCGGAAACAATCGGTCCTGCCTGTATGCAACCCGAAGTTTTTTCGCCCGACTGCCATAATAATGTGCCCGTCTCTGGTGCTATACCGCTTACATTTCCGGTCCTCTGTGCATCATATTGAAGCATAGGATACTTTTCTTCTTCCGCCATTGCCAATGCAGGCACTGTAAATAGCAAAAAACAACTTGCAAATAGCAATGCGTAAAAGCACATACTTCTGTTTCTCATCATCTTATTATTCCCATTCTCGAAGGTAGTTAGGATACACTGGTATATAAAGCTTTCTATTTTGACGATAGTTATAACCCAAATGGTAACGGTTTGACGTTAATTGCTCAATATCTTGTGGGCAGAAATAGGGTATTTGCTATTTTCCACCTTATCTGTTACCTTCACCTTCACCCTTTTCTCGAGAACCGGTACTAACCGCTTTAAAACTACCTCCCCGTCCCGCACCACCTCATATCCGCTAATGGGTCTATCAGATGGTTTTTCATCCACTTCATATAAATAAATGCCTTCCACTCCGTCTATTGAAGTAACAAACTCCTTATCACCTATCGTCTTTACTCCAACTGTTGCAACTTGCTTTAATACATCCAATATGCTCGTTCCTTTAGCCACTTCCACACCATAGACCTCACCAAAAGTAGCCATTGCTTCATATAGCTTCTCTTTGTTCGCCTTCAATATATGTACCTTACCAAATATTCGCCTTTCCACAAGCCCAGCAGCCTCTAAAATTCTTATGTGCTTCGCGGCAACGGGCACAGATATTTTTAATGCTTTTGCCAAACCAGATACGTGATACTCGCCCGTCATCAGAAGCTTTAGCATATCTATTCTTGTTTTACAGCCCAATGCTTTAAATACCATCATCTGATATGTAATGGTGGCACATGCTTAAATAAGTTCCTATTTGAGTATGAAGTATAACCTGTATGGGTAAAGATTGGAGATATGTGAAAAGCAGGAAAAACGATTGTTTTTTCGGTGTTATGAGTGTGGATTTAACTCACGACTTCTATAACTTTTTTCGCTATAATTATTAGAAACACGAAAAGGATAAAGAATATAGCGGGCTTCAACCCTTTCTTTATCTCGGGATTTATAAAACTTCCTGCCACCTCCATAATCACCAAGAGCAGTATGAGCAATAGCGTAAGGTAGATTTCAATGCTCTTTATCAGCGAGAAAGAAACAACAACCCAAATGGCAATAATAAGAATTATTGCATCTTCTACATCCATTTATTGATACCCCCTATTCGCCGCACTGTGATTTCCACAAGTTCGTGCTCAATTTCTATTTTAAAACGTTCCACCACCACCAATTCCTGTATGCTTTTAGCAATTGAAAGGAGAATCGAGCTGCAAATGGGACACGCAGCCTGTTCGCATGTCTGCGAGCATATCTCCGTCTTCATACCACCTACGAGCACCCTGATTTCTGGCCCGCTTTCTTCTACCATTACGCTCGTTGCAAGACCAAGCGATTTCAGGACTGCGGCTGCACTTTCAACTGCGTGTAACCCAGCATTTGTAAAATCCGTTTCGGAATACTGTTCATACATCTTCATCAGCTCTTTTCCAATGGGCGCTAAGAACAGGCCCATTTCCTTCTCCCTACCGACATCCGTGATGAAAAGCGAGTCTTCATCCAGTTTAGCGAGGTCAAGGTCAAATTCATCATGTAGCGGTATAAATACCCCGCCTTCAGGCAGATTGTCATAAGCGGGGATATAAACCGCGGTGCTCTTCAGGTTTAACGAATTTATGAGGCTCTTAGATAGCTGAAAATAAGGTAAAACCATTGCTTTAAATGCATCGGTCTTGATGTATTCAGAGGTTGAAAAGGTAACGACAATAATACCTAAAAAAATACCGCCTATTCCGACATTTATCACGCTCTGATCACCGTCCATAGCGCCTTTGAACGCAAATACTGCCCCCATTGCCATCAACACACCGCCGGCGATGTACTTGCCATTCTTCATAGTTCGTTATAGGTATCAGGATCTTGAGAACTTATAAATTATCGTCCTATAATTTGCTTAACTAGATAACTAGCTAACTAGCTAGATTTTAGCACGAATTTCCTAGCTATTTAGTTATTCTAATAATAAGCGGGAGGGTAAAATGAGCCTACCTTTAGAGGTATAAGAGAAAAATTTAGGGCAAGCCAAATGGAATATCCAGACGAATAGAGAAGCTGCTTCTGCTACTTTGTTTTAGTGGCTACAAGTAAAAAAAATGTGCACTGTAACTGTAAAATGCAAAGGCTTTTGACCTTTGGGCACAAGCCCTGGGCGGGATTCGGACCCGCGGTCTCCACCTTACCAAGGTGGCGCATTAGCCCCTATGCTACCAAGGCGCAATATAACATAACATATATATGATATAATATAATACGACCACATACCTTAAAAATAGAATAAAATAAATTTCGGGTGTTTGTCTTGTGGTTAGCTCAACAAATACCATTTATTTATAAAGTTTATATAAACAAAACAGAAGAGGGAGTAAATAGAGCGTAAATGGAAATAGGCATATTAGGACCAGAAGGGACGTTTTCTGAAACCGCCGCAATGCTATGGTTAGATGAGGGTGCAAGAATAGATAAATTCGCACTAAGATATTATGATACGATATTTGACGTTTCCGAGAGCGTATTAAAGAAAGAAGTAGATTATGGGATTGTACCCATAGAGAATTCCTTAGAGGGGTCTGTAGGCGATACGTTAGACGTGCTTTCGAGCGAGAATGCCAACGAGATGCAAATAGTAGGTGAAGTATTAGTGCCAATAAGGATTTGCTTACTATTCAATGGCTCTTTCACAGAGATAAAAAAGATAGTTTCTCGTCATCATGCATTGGCGCAATGTAAGCAATTTATACGGGAGCGATTAAAGGGTGTTGCGCTGAAAGCCATGAACAGTACGGCAGGTGCCGCGAAGTTGGCTGCGCAATCAGAACAAATAGCGGCATTGGCTTCCGTAGAAGCCGCGAAGCGGTACGGGGTTAATATTTTAGCGGAAGACGTGCAGGATAAGGATAGTGTTACGAGATTTGTCGTGCTTTCTTCGTCCGGTATTAAAGCCGCACCTACTGGCAAGGACAAGACCTCTATATTGATATATTTAAAAGAGCGGCCAGGTGCGTTGTACGAAGTATTAGGCGAATTCGCTCTGCGTGGACTAAACCTTACGAAGATCGAGTCGCGACCTTCCAAGCGCGCATTGGGTGATTACATGTTCTATCTCGATTGTGAAGGCCACTTAGAAGAAGCCGAGATAAAAGAAGCGTTAAAAGGCGTTGAAAAGAAAGCGGCAATGTTGATAATTCTTGGGACTTACCCTATAGCAAGAAGAAAATGAAAATAATGGTTACCGGTGGAGCGGGATTCATAGGTTCGCATGTGGTTGATAGGTTACTGGACATTGGACATGAGGTTGTAGTCCTGGACAACTTGAGCTCGGGGAACGAGGAATTCATAAGCACTCATATAGGCAAAGAAAAGTTCCGGTTTCACAAGCTAGACCTCTTACGTAGCGATATAACAGCCGTTTTTGACGGTGTCGATGCGGTTTGGCATCTCGCTGCGAATCCCGAGGTGCGGCTTGGTGCGGAAGATACAAGAGTTCATTTAGAGCAAAACGTAATCGCAACCTATAACGTGCTAGAAGCAATGCGGCTAAAAGAAGTGCCGAAGATTCTCTTCACTTCCACGTCCACCGTTTATGGCGAGGCACATATACTGCCCACGCCGGAAGAATACCCCACTATCCCCATCTCGCTCTATGGCGCCTCAAAACTAGCAGGCGAAGCATTTATCGCTTCTTACTGCCATACCTTTGGGATGCAAGCCTGGCTATATCGGTTTGCGAATGTTATTGGGAGACGGTCCTCGCACGGTGTAATTTACGATTTTATCAATAAGATTCGATCCGATCCGAACGAGTTGGAAATCTTAGGTGACGGAAAACAAACGAAATCGTATATCTACGTGGATGATTGCATAGACGCCATGCTTGCTGGTATAAGTACAAAAGCGGGAGCTGATAAAACGGTGAATATCTTCAATATCGGATCGGATGACATGATAAGCGTGACGCGAATTGCAGAGATAGTGTGTGAAGAGATGCACACCTCGCCCAATTTCAAATATACCGGTGGTAAAAGGGGCTGGAAAGGCGATGTGGCAGTTATGTCGCTCGATACGTCAAGACTAAATAAATTGGGCTGGAAAGAGAGGTATAATTCTGAAGGTGCCGTGAGAAAGGCGACTAAGGATTTATTGGCGGTTATCGGGACAATTACGAAGAGTTAAAAGAGCTTTTTGCTATTTTGGTAATTGGTGGACTGCCTCTTAGGACTTGGAACTTGAGATTTTTTTTCGATTGCAACAAGTGATGATAATTCTGTTTTCTATCGGCAAATCATCATACGTCTGAAATGCCTTAAACTTCCTCCTGCATCTTGTATCCTGCATCTTGCATCTTTATCGTAAATCCTAATACCATTCCGTAAAGTTTTGAACGTTTCATTATACTTTAAATATCTACATATATATACTTATTATTAACATATACTTGTAGCATATATCTATTCCCGCGTTGGGATGGGCAAGATCGGGGTGGAAAAAAATGGCAGAAGAAAATGTGGGAAATGAATATGAAAAGAATTGATGTGTGGAAAGTATAGAGCGGTTAAAGAGAGAGAAAAATGCGGTTATACTCGCTCATAACTACGAAAGGCCGGAAGTTCTAGATGTAGCGGATGTCACTGGTGGCACTATAGGGCTCTTAACTGCGGCAATGGAGACAACTGCAGATATTATAGTTGTTTGTGGCGTTGATTTTATGGCAGAAACCGCGGCAATACTAAATCCGGATAATAAGGTTATTGTCCCGGTTCAAAATGTAGTCTGTCCATTAGCGCGGCAATTATCGAAAGAGGAATTGCTTGAGGCGAAGATGAAGAACCCTGATGCCAAAGTTCTCCGCTATATGAACTCGAATACAGAAACAAAGGCACTTGCCGATTGCGTTTGCACGGCAGGTAAT
>QENH01000144.1 GCA_003336485.1 Candidatus Methanophagales archaeon | reverse complement strand
TATCCTTTAATAAATCTTGGACCAACGAAGTCCATCTGGTGCATTTCGTCGATCTGTGCAGGATTCAGAATTGTGTATCTCTTTTTGGATTTTACTCGTTTATAGCGCTCCCGCTTATTCTCTTCCAGACCATGTTTCTTCACAATCCGCTTTATCGTTGATACAGAAGGTATCTCATCCTTCGAAAAACCAAGCCTCTCCATTCTATACTGAATTGCATCAGCGCCCATACCGAGATATTTTGATTCATGCTCGTTACCCGCCATTAGAACTTTTCTGATGTTTACAATCGTGCTTTCGATCTCAGTGCCTGTTTTTCTCCCATGGTTTTTAGGTGCCCTTGACTGAGATTTGTACTACTCCTCCTCGCCGTTTTCGAACCTACACCCCTATGTAAAGAGCCATGTTTTTGACATATCCCTGTCTCTACAAATATTCGCCGGCTTATCACCCCTAATATATCTATTTACGGCTTCAATTCTCTCTTTTTCTTTGTCATCCATAATGCATCACAGTGGATGCGTAAATGGATATGTCATCAAAAGACTTTCCGATGTATTGACCCTTTATTTGTCAAATGAAATGGTGAACGATGTATTGACCCTTTCCACTCAATTGACTCTGCGCCTCTTCTAAATTTGATTTAATGGTTTGATACATTATCGAATATTTCTCCTTGGTATAAATTTTTAAAGCTTCTTGGTAGGCATTAATGGCTTTTTCGAGATTAGATCATTTATCCCTCACCTCTGCCAAATCACTGTATGCGGTTCCAAGGTTATACTGGCTCATCGCATAGTCTATTGGATAACTCACAATAGTACGGATCTTCAAGGCTTCTTGGTAGGCTTTGATAGCTTTTTCAAGATTTGTTTCTTTATCTCTTACCTCTGCCAAACCACTGTATGCAGCCCCAAGGTTATTCTGGGTCATTGCGTAGTCTATTGAATGACTCTCAACAGTTTTGATCTTCAAAGCTTCTTGAAAGGCATTGATAGCTTTTTCAAGATTTGCTTCCTTATTTTTCTCACCCGCCAAACGGCCATATGCAATTCCAAGGTTATTCTGGGTTCTTGTATATTCATCAGGGAATTGTTTGGATGATACTATCTTGAGAATGCTCTTGTATTCGTCAATTGCTTCTTCAAACCGCTTGTCATCTAGTGAAGAACCAGCCTCCCTAAGAGATGAATCTATTTGACTTTTTAAAATTTCTCCCTGCATATTTCCAAAATAGATGCCCGATACTATGGCTACTACCAGCCCTGTAATTACTGTAACGGTTATTCCGATCCAAAAATTACTCTTCCAATCTTGCTCTCTTTTACTTCGAGCTGTCCTCGTCTTCCTTCTCATTTCAAACCATTAATGAAAGATGCATTGAGAACATATAAATAATTACACCTAGAACCTCCATCATCATTCCTTCCTATACCTCTTATACATATCAGGTGGCGAATAAACCATAATCAACCGAAGCTTACCTTTCCATATCGCTCTGAAACCGTGAGGGACACCAGGAGGAATGTATATGGCTGGTCCTGCTTCTACCTCTTTCTCCTCTTTTCCTATGCGGAGAATCCTAAGGACACCCAACAATCAAAGGCACCGATGCGGGTGCTTTTCCATGCGAAGCTTGCTTAACTTTCCTATCCTTCAAGTGCGTTTCATGGTCACCACAAATAAGCAAGATCTCCTTCCTTCCGCGGACAGCCTTTGCGATTGCCCTCATGTTTTCATTTGTAACTTTTGTAGCAGCACTTAAATCCCCGCCTCTATGTGCAAACCGGTCAATTGCACTTAGATGATAAAACGCCAATCTTACGCCATGCTTCTTCAACACGGAAACTGTGTGTCTTTTTATCAACTCATCATATTCAAATATGTCTTCACGGTCATCAACGGCGGATATATGGCTTATTCATCCCCCGAGGGGTTCTGCACCTTTGGTTTCGATTGCCACTGTGGCGGGTTTTCCACTGTCCTCAAGTATTTCCAGAATGGAGTTTACTTTCGATGTGCCCACATCGTCACCTGTGAGAATCCCGTGCGATTCTGGTGGCAATCCCGTGAGAATAGAAGCAATCGCCGGTGTTGTATGACTGCTTACCGTCTCGCACTCGAATAGGAGTCCATCTCGTTTGACAAGTTCGTGAATACCTTCCAATTCATCTGCGAAATCGGCATAAAACCGAAAATCGAGACTGTCTATCACCACCAACACCACCACTTGAGGGACAGGTTTGCGAGAATAAGCGAAATCAAGTATTTGTTGCACTGGACGTGTTTGTGAATTCAGATGCACACCGAAAAATTCCGCCAGAGTGGGCGCTATTTGTAATAGAGAAATTGGGGCTCTTTGGTAATTTGCGTTGAACATATTTCCTTGATAAATCAAGCAAATAAAGAATAACCCTCAAGATCAAGGTGTATGCACTGAAACAGATGTTTAACGTTTAGAATTCCATAACAACGCCGCTTAATCACCTTAATTTTGTTATTAAAGCCCTCCACGAATCCACTCGTTTGCCGGTTAATAAAGTAGTTTGTAATCCCATCCATCCACTTATCTAACGTCGATAAAAAGCGGTTAAAGCAACTCAATCTACTTTTTATGACTCGCTTCTTCCAACGATTGATCTTGCGCTTCGCTTCGCTTTTAGAATAGTCTCCCTCAAAAATATCAGTCAGCTCATTACAAAGTTTGTACGCCAATTCCAATATTGGGGAGCATTTGAATAACCTTTTCAAAACCTCTAAATCCTCCACCTTCAATTCCTCTATATCCTTACGCAGTATCCACATCGCTCCTTTCAATTTTTTATATTCTTCCTTTGACAGTTCCTTCTTCAGACGCTTAAGTTCCTTCTTTCTGAGTTCATCTCATGCGTGTTCGGATAAGAGGTTGACATCTCAACTATTGACACATTTTATATAGTATGAAAGCGATTATTTTACCTAGTGAGCAAATATATGGTTCCAGATAATAAAAATAATGTGGATCCTACAGTACAGGCCATTGTTGAGATGTTTCCAGAGGATTTTTTGAGAAACACCGCAAGAGAAACTGGAGTTGTTGAACGAGAGCGTAAAATTGACATAGTCATCCTTTTTTGGGTAACAACGCTCGGATTTGGGGTACGTTTTTTAAGTACTATCCGGGGGCTAAAACGGAAATACAAGGAAAAAACGAAGACTACATTGAGCATAAGCAGTTTCTACGATCGGTTCACACCTAAGATGGTCGATTTTTACAGAATGTGTGTGCTTCATGCGATTGAGTTTCAAGCACAGCAAACTGGTCGTGTTTTGGATGACAAATTGAAACGTTTTAAGGATTTGGTTATCCAAGACAGCACGATTATCAGGTTGCATGAATCCCTTGCGAAGATATGGCCTGCTGCAAGAACGAAGAAAATCGCTGCTGGCGTTAAACAGATACACGCATTTACGATGGGGAAAAGTGTTTGCTGGACAAGCAGACCGATTATTAACTGAAGTACTTGAATGCATAGGGCTGAAACTGGATATGCTCACCTTATACAACATTTATCTCGGTCAAGGATGCGATCCTAATGTTAAGCGGGAGTGGTTGATGGAGCGATGGGTTACTTAACCGAACACGCATGTATTCGGATATATTGCCAATTTGGAAGGATATACGAACCAAGTTCGGATATACCGAAGTTATATGACATTGCTCCGCTCGGAAACTTTTAAGAAAGTTTAATAATTGTAAAAAACCAACCATTATCTATGAAATCAAAAACCGTTTTTGCCACAATTACAGTAGCCGTTGTATTCTTTATACTTGGCTTTGTACTTGGCACATTTTATTGGGAACATTTTAGACCAGTTAATTTATATGATACTGGAATTAGCGATGAAGAATATATAAGAATCGCAAGCAAAACCATTGAGACGCAAAAATTTCTAGAAAAATATCCTAATGCAACAGCATATGTGGATAGAAGCGGTTCATTGGCTGTAGATTTAAGAGTTGATAAATATGATGATGCTGGTACCAATGTCAATTACCTAAGGTTGAGAGTTTTTATAAACCCTCGAAATAATCGGCCAACCGGAAAGAAATTTATTGATTGTTTTGGGAAATATGTTGAAAACAATTTACTTGAATATCTACAAACAGAAAAATGTCTTGAATGAGGCTGCCTTCGCTTCGCAACGCTACGCTCCTTCTGAGCTTGCCTCGCCTTCGGCTCGGTCATATAACATGGTGTATGCGGTTCGCTACGCTCACTCAAATTGCTCCGCTTCGCTCCGACGCACATATCACGGGCTAAACGTTTTCGTTCGGTTGCACCTCACTCCACCCAAATCCGCCTTCGGCGGACTTCGTATAGCTCGAGAACGTTATCGGAAATTTGGCACTGTATGTGAAGATAAATAACTTGTCAAACCGCCGCTCCACCATATACAATTTAAACGCAGCACACTTATCTTCTATGTGCCTCACCCACCAGTTCACCAATGTTATTGTATCCATTAACGGCAAGATACGCCTTCAATTCATTTTTTAGCGACGCAAAAATCTCGAGATCTTCACTTACCTGCGCACTACCCACCTGAAACAGGCTCGCACCGTTCCTCGCATAGTCTATCACGTCCTTAGCAGTAAATATACCGCCAACTGCGATTATTGGTATTTTCAACTCCTTGTATAGATTAAAAACAATCTCATTACCGCCAACCGTCAGATCCTTACCGGATTTACCGCCATAGCCTGTTGGATTACCCAAAATATGGTTATCAAGCCTTTGGTCTACGGGTCTCGCCATCACAGTATTAATAGCCGTGATAGCATCAGCACCTGCCTTTTCCAGTCTCATTGCCAATCCTGCAGGGTCACCCACATTAGGTGAGATTTTCACTGCGATTGGTTTCGGATGCACAATTGCGCGTGTCTCCTTTATTATACTCCGCAGCAGTTTGGGCTGGTTCTCAACGGCTACGAAATCAGAATGCGGACAGGAGGCATTAAATTCGAGCATGTCTATAGGATATTTAGTAGCAATCTTCGCTACTTCTCTACACTCCTCTACGCTTTTACCAAAGATACTCAAGATCAGAGGCACATCTGCGTACTTCGCATCGCCTATCTCCAGCCCATAATCTTTAATCCCTGGATTTGGGAGCCCCATCGCGTTCACATAGCTACGGGGTGCGATTTCAATAAATGTTGGGTTAGGATAACCTTCTTGCTCATACAGTCCAACTGATTTCGTCACTACTGCGCCCGCACCGGCTACGGCATAGCGATAAAGTAACTTACCCGAAAACCCAAATCCCGCTGCATTTGCAATTGGATTGGTGAATTTTATTCCACATACTTCTGTTGCTAATTCCGGCTCGTATTCGGGTGTGAAACGCGCCGGCGGAGTTGATAATAGTTCACCGGCATCAGACGCAATTGCGATTCGTTTACCGCTCGCAGCTCGTTTCCAACGTCCGAATTCCGTGCCTGCAAGCGAGTTCGCATCGAATATCGGGCCGTCTTTACATATACGATAACCACCGAGGTCACAGGAGCCGCAAGCGCCGCATCCGCACTTTACTATTCGCTCTACGGACACCTGCGTAGGTATTTCTGCCACGCTCGTAATCCCGCACACGCGCTCCATCATTAGTTCAGGACCGCACGTTAATACCCGCTCAAATTTTTCGCCGGATGCCAACAATTCTTCCAATAGCTCTGTAATTGTGCCACTATAGCCTTCAGAACCATCCTCTGTGGCAATTTTTATGTCACAGCCCAGTCGCACAAACTCGGCAATATACAACAGTTCTGCACTACTTCTTGCGCCTTCTAAGACTACTACATGCGCATCTATTTCTTTCGCTCTTTTCGCGGCGAATCTCAATGGCGCTGCGCCGTATCCGCCAGCGACCATGCATAATCTTTCGCCACTGATTGTGAATCCCCTGCCATAGGGGCCTCTCAAGCCCACTAGATCTCCTACGTGCTTTTGATGTAAGCTATGCGAGCAGTCACCGACATCAGCAATTGCCACTACCACTTCGCCTTCTGGCGTTGTGGCTGCAATAGAAATAGGTATCTCGTCTATACCGGGGCTCCAGACCATTACGAATTGGCCGGGTTCGCTCTCTCGCGCTATTTCTGGCGACTGGAATGTGAACGATTTTAGTTCGTCCGTTTCCGTCTTTATCGCTTCGATATTATGTAGTCTGGGGCTGTTTAGTGGCATTTTTATATTTGTCCTGGTATATAAACTATAACAACCATCTATTAAAGACCTTTAAAATTTCACATGGTTTCTTTTTGATCATTTGCGGATGGCAAAGTAGATTATTTTGTGGAAGAATTTAAAGAAATTGGTGTAGATGCTTTCATAGCAACAGAGGATGCTACTTTAGGGACGAAAGGGAAAGTCACCTATTTACTAAGTCTCATTCTTCGGAGCAACCTATTAACCTCAAAAAACGTAATGATCTATTCGTGCGGTCCAAAACCAATGTTAGAAGAAGTAGCAGATATTGCTAAAGAAAATGATATCCCCTGCATGGTTTTATTAGAAGAAAGAATGGCTTGTGGGGTCGGAGCATGTTTATCATGTGCCTGCAAAATAAAAGAAGGAACGGATAATTGGGACTATAAACTCGTTTGTAGGGATGGCCCAACATTCAACGCAAAAGAAGTGATATGGGATGAATGGGATGAATGGGATGAATGGGATGACTAAGCCAAATATATCGGTCAACATTGGCCAAATAAGAATGGAGAACCCCGTCATGAATGGGGCAGGTACCTTTGGATATGGGGGGGAGTACAAGGATTTAATGGGTAAATTAGGTGCCTTTGTGACAAAGAGTATAACATTGCAACCTAAGGCGGGTAATAGAGTGCCTAGGGCTTTAGATCTTAATATGGGGTGTATGTTAAATGCCATTGGATTACATAATGTAGGTTTAGAGGCGTTGATTAAAGAAAAGCTACCATACCTTAGGCAATTTAAGGTACATGTTATAGTTAGTATTGCTGGAGATACGGTTGAGGATTACAGAAAGATTGCTAAAATATTAAAGTCCAAAGAAGAAATCGTTGGATTAGAAGTTAATATCTCTTGTCCTAACGTAAAAAAAAGAGGAGTAGCTTTTGGTACCGATCCAAAAATCGCATACGAAGTGGTAAAAGGAGTTCGTGAGGAGGCAACAAAACTCACTGTAATCACTAAGCTGTCACCGAATGTAACCGATATAACAGAGATTGCAAGGAGTGTTGTGAAAGCAGGTACAGATGCCATATCTTTGATTAACACAATAACAGGGATGGCAATAGACATTCATACAAAAAAGCCGATATTAGCTGATACAACGGGGGGATTGTCAGGACCCGTCATAAAGCCTATTGGTGTAAGAATGATCTGGGAGTGCTATAATTGTGTGTGTAAAGACGCGAATATCCCAATTATAGGGATGGGGGGTATAAGTAATTTATTCAAGGGATTGAGAGCTATTTACTAAAAAATGAGATTGACGATGTGAAAGAGCTTGTAGGGTGTCTGCAGACATAAAAAGCCGAGTTTGAGCGTTTTTATTTTGGACTTGTTTTTACGTTTCGTGATATTGTAGCCAATTGTTTTGATCGATCGGCGGTTTGGCCAGTTATGGGTGAGGGTGGAACGCTTTCGGTATCAGGCTCGGGTATAACAAGTTCTAATTCCTCTTTCTCCTTCTTTGCTTTTTTCTTTTTCATCCTTTTGTTCATATCGTTACCTCTTTTTGTCGAACTATATGTCAAATCCACCATCGGGTTTAGTATCCCACCAATTTGTGTTTTCAAATGGTTTTCTTCTAGCATTCGTTCCGCAATGAACCTCACCCACCATTTCGTGGTAGGAATACCAATCTTCAATGAACTTGACATCTCGATCAGGCACAGCATCTTTGAATGCACGCTCAAACGCGCATTCTCCGTTAATTACCGGTCCATGTGGTCTGGGGACCAAACTTGTATTACCAATAACCAAATGATTTACCATGTCTGGGAAATATGCTACCGTTCGCCCATCACGTCCCGGTTTTTGGAACAGTACCGGAATTTGTATAATTTCTGCATCACTTAAACCGAGCTCTTTTTGTAATATATCATTGTTCAAATCCAAGTATTTCTGGTACTTCTCATTTTCATTCCAAAACTCAGTATCCGATAATAGAGATTTTATTGATTTCTCCGCTGAAACCAGACTATGCGGACCACCACGTTTCATACCCTCAAACATTAGCGTATCCCCAAATCCTGAACTATTCAGTCGTTCAAGTATTACCTCAGCCCTCATGGGAGAGGCTATAAGCATTTGAAATCCTTTTGTGTTTTCTGCTGGAACGAAACAAATTATTTCGTCTACATGCCCTACCGAAAGCCAATCAGCAAATATTTCAACAGGAGCTTGAACTTTCTGTGCATACAAGAAACGACGTACCTGGGGCATCATTTGCCTCGAATATTGCGAATACTCGCCATATTCTCGCCCTCCAAACACAATTCTACCGAGTGGATACTTCTTTCCGTTTACCTCTATCGGTGGGCATACGTCTAAATTCCCAAAAGAATCAAGGGAATTCGGGGTGCTTCCACCAATCTGAAAATGTCCAAAATCGGGCCCCAGCAATTTTCTTTCCGGAAAATCGTCTAGCCCACGGTCCCTAGGGCTATCGAAAACCACCGGAATTGTATGTGTGGCGCCTTGGCAATAACCAAATTCTATTTCGTCTTGTATCCATCTATCGCCAAGGTTTTCGATTGGCGGAATCACTCGAAGCGGTATATTAAGCTCTGTAAGAGCATTCTCAAGATCTGATAGGAAATGATAGTTTGGATTTTCCCCGGCTACATCGATCTTACATGCATAGACTTCTTCAACCGGTAAGGTATTGGGTGTCATTATCCACGGAGCAACTCTAAATACTGCCGAGTCTTCTGATATCTCTACGCCCCGGTCATCAATAAGTCCCAATTTGATTGTGATGAGGCCTTCAAAAAATGGTCCGGGGAACTCATGAGCTTCAATAAAACACTGCTCTCCCGTTAGATTAAGAGGGGGCGAGTGTGTAATTGGACTGGAATCCCTTGCCTTTGGATCACATCCAAGAATACGCTCTAAACTACCATTGCTTTTTTGACGATAAATACTAAATCTCCTAGCTGCATGCTGTGTTGACATGAGTACCAGTCGATAACCATCCGGAAGTTCGTCCACCAAAGTAGACGGAACAACTATGCTCGCTAACTCTGACTGTTCAGAAGTATCAGGATGTAGTTCCGAGACATCCCGGTCGTTGTTGACAATAATTACCGCACCGCGTTGATTGCGGCCCCAAACCCAATTGGCAACGCCTGTCTCCGCCGCTCCAACTGTTCCATCACGATCTGCATCCACTATAAGAGCTAACCTGATTATTGCTGCGTCTATAAGTAGTGTTTCTTTAACATTATCACCGGAATCTCTATGCTCAATTCTTGCAATTCCATTGCCTTCATCTGTTGCAAGACAGCTAAAAAGGCCTTCATATGGTAAAGGCGCTTTTACTGGAACACCGATGGTTAAAGGCTCCCAATGGCCCTCTTTTACATAGTAAACTTCAATCCCTGACTGTTCAGACAGAACAATCGAATCGTCCTGCACATTAAAATAGAAGCGCTCTCTCTGCCCTTTTTGAGTACAAATCCTTTTGTTATCCTTTATAGTCTCCCGTCCTTGCCACCTTGATTTAGGTGCGAATTAAGTCTCCTCCTCGCCTACTGGCTCTTTATAGGTGGCAAGAAGAGAGCGGTTCTCATCATACCATACGGGCTTCTCGTTGCGGAGCATGTCCACCATTGCGCTGTAGTCTTCATAAGATAGGTAGTCAATTGTGTGTGACTCGCCACCTTCAAAGAACAGCACGACCTTACCATACTTTCCGTCATGCTTCCAACCCACCTGATAGCTTTCAACGTCTTCAGCCATTTTTTTTCACCTCCTTATTTTTTAAAATTGAAATTTAAGTCTCCCCCTCGCCTACTGGCTCTTTCAATGAACTCAAAACTTTCTGCAGTTGATTATAGTAGACCGGTTTTTCGTTGCGTAGTGTATCAACAAAGGACATATAGTCTGCATAAGTTAGGGAGCCAATTTGGAGATCGCCACCGTCATTGAAGTGTAAGACAACAGCGCCATGCTTCGTGTCGTGCCACCAGCCCACCTGATAATCTTGAACCTCTCGCTCGGCAGCATACAACTCGTGCATGGCAAGATATTTGAAATCCGGATAACCGGCCATATCCATAAGATAGGCCGATTTTGTAGCCCCTGGTTTCCGATATCCATTTAGCGCAGCAATCATCTGATCAGCAGTCTGTATACCGATGCCGTGGCCGTAATAGGTACCGTCCCCTAGGTCAATGACGTTCTCCCCTTGCCATTCAGACGTTCTTGGATTTACATCTGGGTTTTTGAAATACCTGTAGTCACCAGGGAAGTAATCTACTCTCTTTTCAGAAGTAAACCTAAGATCTTCGTCTCGATTCCAACCATTTAGATAAATTCCCGCAAAGAGTTTGTTAAAAGTATCTTCAGGGAGTGTCTTGAGAACTGCATTATAATAAACAATCACCATCGCTGTGGCACACTCAAATGCATATTTTGAGCCATTCGTAATGATATCGGTAATAGCGGTGTAGGGTTTCACGCCCTGTTTTAGTTGGAATCCTTTTAATCCAAACTCGTTCGCTTTGAAATGCCAGTAGTCTGAATTGCACCTCGAGTCACTAAAGCCTGCAAATTTCACGCCACTTTGAGCAAGGTCCTTAGATGCAGCAATGATATTCGTCCTCAACTTCAGTTCAAACTGCAGTAGGTCTAGCGAATCGTAATCATACACCGCCTCACTTGTAGCCATACTATCTATGATGCCTCTTTCAATGCTACCTGATGGCCATTGTCCGTCAATGCTACTGGGAGAAACAGCGGTTCCCGCGATTTTGATCATCGTGAACCTCCTAACTTTTCTACTTTCCGTCGTTCCTTCAATGGACGGCGAACCAATGTGTCCCAATCCTCTAAACTCTGATAACGCGTCATTTCTGAAGATGATGCAATAGTAGCCTTTACATCCTCATCATCTTTATCGAATTCTTCCAGAATTTGATCTTCTTCCTTTGTTAGAGGACTAAGTATCTCACCGGAATCAACTGAGACCGACCTTCCCAGGTATTTGCCCTTCAAGGCTACATCATAGGGCACTGGCTTACTGGTCTCTTGGAAACTTTCACCACGGTAATGTAGAAACGGGCTGTTTTCTTCAAGCCAGTGCTGAAAAGTCCGATACTGCTGCTCGCCTTCCGTATCCTTATGGACATCTATACCAGGCACAAAGGCAAGGAGACGACGCGCTAACTTGGCCTCTTTCACTCGCGGAGATCGTAAACGATTTGCAATCAGATCCAAAGTATAAGGCTCGCGTGCTTCAAAGAAAGCCCAGATTAAATGGTAATTAAACAACTCCCTTTCGGCACGAGTAAAGATCAAATCGGCTATAATAGGTAAAACCATATCATCTCGGAAGAGAGTTGTTAAAAGTGACACCGTAGTGTCTAGAACTTGGATATATTCAGAACTCAAACCGTCATCTTTGCTTCCTGTTTCCAACATCCATCTCAAAACCGAGTGAACCATTTGGATGTGGTCACATATCGGTAAACGACAAGAAGCAGGAGACGTGTCATTCTCACGAGAAAGGACATCCTTCACAATCTCCATAGCAATTTGATTCCGTTCACTCAACTGTTCAAGAATAGCTAGCTTCTCTATCTCATCCCGAAGTAGAAATAGGGACGTAAACTGCAAATCTTCATGATTAAGTGAATTAACCGCTGCCTCTTTGTCCTGAGCGGCTGATTCCTGGAAGACCTTCTTCAATTTGTCATTGCCATCCTTAAGCCTAACTTGATCTAGAAGGGCCATTCTTTCCTGATTCTCGATCGGTATTGTCATATCATTTTCCTCCTCAATCCCATCATCATCATCATCATCATGCATCTTTACATCTACGCAATCATCCAATGTAGCTTTAATATCTATCTAAGTTTTGGAGTATATAAACTTTTATTTTTTTTTGTATTTAATGCTATGGGTCAAAATGTTTGAATAGCCTTGCGAACTCTTTTGGACTCAACTCCTCCGGTCTCTTCGCCAAGTCCTTAAGCGCGTTCGAAGTTCTAAATATGTGCCGCATCATCTTCCGCCTGTGCCCGAATGCGAAACTAACGAACTCAAAAAACGCCCGCTTATCTTCCACTAGCCGTTTCTTCTTCTCCGTAAATCGCACTATCGCTGTTTTAACAGGCGGTGAGGGACTAAAAGCATCCCGATGGACAATCTCAAGGATTTCGATGTCTGCAAGTGCCTGCGCAATAACAGATAACCGGCCATACAAATGCGATCTGGGCTCAGCCGTCATCTTCTGCGCGAACTCTTTCTGATATAAGAGCACAGCAAGCCCGAAGTTATGAAGCAGCAATTTATATGTTATTGGTGATGACAAGGAGTAAGGTATGCTCGCAACGACTTTATCAAATTCCGGGAGTTCTAGTTTCATTATGTCCGCCTCGATCACCTCGATCTTGTCTTTCTTGTCTTCATACTGCTCCTGTAATATCTCACAAAGTTCTTTATCCTTTTCCACAGCATAAACCCGCTTCGCTTTTCGTGCTAATTCCTCGGTCACGCTTCCCACGCCCGCTCCTATCTCCAGCACTACATCGTCACGTCCAACACTTGCATAATCTACCATTCTCGCTGCTACATCAAGATCAACCAAAAAATACTGACCAAGACTTCTCACGGCTCTTATTCCGCGATCCATAAGGATTCTTTTAGGTTCCATCTGTTTCTCGTTATATACCTATAACGTATAACTCCCACCTATAAATTTAATTTAGGACGCAGATTTGATTTCTTCTGCGTTAATCAGTGTCAATATTTTATTTTTCCCCGTTACATGTTATTTATGATAGAAAATTGAGCGCTTATTCCACATCAGTCACGAACATTTCCACTTCTTTCTTCTGCGCAACAACCTATTCGCCGTCTTTATCTTTTTTCCGGTCCACGAGATCTGCACGCATTATCTTCGCGATATGCACTTTTACAGCCCCAAAGTCACGCCAAAAACGCTCATCTTTTTCGCATTCGCCATTATTTGCGCGAATATAAAGCGGAAAATGGCGAATAAGAGAGCGAGGAAATCGCACATGAGAAGGAGATGTTACTGCTAGTCTTATGATTTTTCTTTTTTTTAATTAGAATCATACACCTTTATATATAGAACATAAATGCTAGTATTATTAATGTAAAGGATATTATCTTCCGCATTTTAATCTGTGCTTTTGGTGTGATAGAGATGGAGAAAGAGAAAGAGAGGGGGAATCCCGTCAGGGTGGAAATCGAGGAATTAATAGAAGCAGGCGATCTCAGGAGCTTACTCTATAAAGCGGGCGAGTTGCATGGGCATTTATGCGGGCATCTGGCGTACGGAGTGAAGGCAGGCTATATTGCGATGCGAGAATTAGGTCTGAAAAGTAAGGGTATGGAAGAGGTAATTGCAATTATCGAGACCAATAACTGCTTTAGCGATGGTATACAAATGGTTACGGGCTGTTCATTCGGAAACAACGCCCTGATATATCGCGATTTCGGCAAGACTGCTGTAACCGTGGCGAAAAGGGATGGGACTGCAATAAGATTATGTTTAAATCCAGAATTTGAGGATAGTCGTAAGGATGTGTACCCCGAAGCATATAAGCTGTTCGATAAGATAGTTACAAAGCGTGAAAAGCCAACTCCAGAAGAGCATGAAAGATTGATGCAGTTGTTTTCCGAGCTCTCAATTGCGGAATTGGAAGAATCCGCAGATGAGATCTTCATAACAAAGCGTCTGGAAATAGTAGTGCCGGAGTACGCGCCCATTTTCGATTCGGTGAGATGCTCGATTTGTGGCGAGAACGTAATGAAAAGTCGAGCTGTGGCAGAGAAAGGCGAATATTTTTGCTTACCTTGCTATAACCAGGGATACTTTCTTATGGATGGCTCAGGTATTTCATTCGAGGAAGAGAAATTTCTTCATGGTGCAGACATAAGAGGCGGTGCTAACGAAGATGAAAAATAAACATATCGCAATTGCAACATTAATGTCTATTCTACTGTTCGCGTTATTAACAGGCGTGACCATCGCCCGAGCGGATACTGAAAACGCAACCGCTGGAGAGGTAACATATATTATTGCCGATCCCACGGGTGATTGGGGCTTTCCCTCGCCTCATGGACACTATCCCCGGGGTCCCGGATACCTGCGGATGAGTTATATCTTTGACACATTGCTATGGAAGGATACACAAGGTTTCGTGCCCGCGCTTGCCACCGACTGGGAGTATCTCGAAGATGAGAATGCATACCTGTTCCACTTACGTAAAGACGTTACCTGGCATGACGGTGAGAAGTTTACGGCTGACGATGTCGCTTTTACCTTCAATTATGTTGAAGAACATCCCTCATGGTGGGTGGACCTCAAATCCGTGGAGCGGACTGAGGTACTTGACGAATATACCGTAAAGGTCTACTTGACAGAGCGTTATGCCCCTTTCCTGAGCGATGTTGCAGGTGCATTAGCAATCATCCCAAAACATATATGGCATGATGTCGAGACTCCAAACGAATTCACCGAACCAGAAGCGCTTATAGGTACCGGACCATTTGAGCTCGTTGATTACAGCAAAACTCATGGCACATATCTCTATGAAGCCAACAAGGATTACTATCTGCGAAAACCTGACATAGACCGCCTACAATTTGTAAAAATCAGTGAAGAGATGGCCCCTACAGCATTAATGCGAAAAGAAGTCGCCGCCACTGCCATACTACCGGAAACCGTGGAGGAGGTTAGAGGGAAAAGTTTCGTGATTTTAAACCAATCAGGAAATTGGAATGCTAAGCTCATGATAAATCACGAAAAAGAGCCAATGACTTCTAAGGTGTTTAGGCATGCTCTCGCGTATGCAATAAACAGGACTGAACTGGTTGCGATCGGAGTACGAGGACATGCAATTAAAGGCAGCCCCGGACTGCTTGCTCCTATCAGTCCCTACTACAATCAGGACATCATAAACTATGAATACGATCCGGCGCGTGCGAAGGATATTCTGGAAAGCATGGGCTATCAATTGGAAGATGACGGTTACTATTGGCGAGATGGCGAAATACTTGAACTGGAGCTCATAACGGCCCCGCGTATGGGTTTTGAACGTATCGCCGAGATAATTGCACGTCAGTTGGAGGATGTGGGGCTAAAAGTAAACGTCAAAAGTCTCGAATCAAAAACCCTCGATTATAGGGTCATGAATCAGCAATTCGATCTCGCTATAAGCGGACATGGTGGGATCGGAGGCGATCCGGCAATTCTGAACAAAGTAATCCTTGGCAAGTTCGGATATAGTGCAAATTACACAAAAAATGATACTTTGAACCAGTTACTCGAAGCGCATTTGCATGAGATGGATCAGGAAAAGAGGACTGATATAGTGAGAGAAATACAGAAGATATATGCAGAGGAACTCCCTGCTTTGACGCTTTACTACCCAACGTGGTACTGGGGACATGACAGCAGCGTTGACCTTTATTATACCCTAGGCGGTGTTGCATCCGGTATACCCATCCCACTGAACAAGTTGGTTTTTATGGAGTACAAAGACGATCTAGCGGCGCCAGTACCCACAGCTACGAATGTTCCAACACCTGCAGCCACAGAAACACCAGTTCCTGGTTTTGAACTTGTAAGTTCGATCCTTGCACTAACTACGATTGCGTATCTGCTAAAAAGACGAAGAAATGACAGACCGTAGAAGATGAAGATACCAGAAATTGGAACCTATGTGATTTCCTTCCTCATAATATTAGCCCTGATTTTTTTACTACCGCGGCTGATGCCTGGCGACCCGCTTACCGCGATCTGTGGCGATGAAGTTCTTGTTGAGATGACGCCGGCGCTGAAAGCCGAGCTAATGCACCGCTTTGCTTTAGATGCACCGCTCTGGAAACAGTTCTTTGTTTATCTAACAGCAATGATGCACGGTGATTTCGGATACTCATACTACTATAACGCCCCTGTATTAGAGGTTATTTTTGAAGCTCTCCCCTGGACCCTACTTCTCGTTGGCTCTTCGCTTGTTCTTTCCACTGTAGTAAGCATAATAATAGGAATAGAGTCTGGCTGGAGACGTGGTAAGATCAGTGATAAATTCATGCTCACCACAACCATGATTTTAAATGGCTTTCCGAACTTCTTCATCGGCATTATTCTACTGCTGCTGTTTGCCGTTTATCTCGGCTGTCTACCGCTCCAGGGCGCGAAAACGCCTTATTCTGGTCTCTCGGGTATAAATAGCATGCTTGATATAGCCCGGCACCTGGTGTTACCACTTATCGCATTGACGTTAGCGCAGATACCCAGTTCTTATCTCCTGATGCGGAATACGATGATAACCACGCTGAAGGAGCCCTTTGTCCGGACAGCAAAAGCAAAAGGTCTATCTGAAGTGGCAGTGCGATATAAACACGCGGGTAGGAACGCAATGCTCCCAATTGTCACTACAACGGGAGTGAGGGTGGGTATTGTCGTTACCGGCGCACTTTTCATCGAAATAATCTTCTCTTATCCGGGCGTGGGACTTTTGAGCTATAACGCGCTGCTCATGCGTGATTATCCGATTCTACAAGGCGTTTTCTTCATTGTTGCGGTATTTGTTATACTTGCTAACTTCGTCGTTGATCTGCTATATACAAAGATCGATCCGAGAATAGGAGTGGATAACGCAGAATATGCACATTAACTACTGGCATGAACTGATACGGAACAACTTTGGAAAGCTCGGGTTAGCTATGCTCTGCTTCGTGCTATTTATCGCGCTATTTGCACCTTTTCTTGCTCGTTATGACCCGGGTGAGCCAAGCCACGCAATATTTATGCCGCCTTCAGTTGATCATTGGTTAGGAACAAACGATATAGGACAGGATATTTGGAGTCGACTCTTATGCGGCGCGAAAAACACACTGCTAGTGGCTTTGGGTGTGGGTGTGTTCACAACCCTACTCAGTACGGTTATCGGTGCGTCGGCTGCCCTGGTCGGAGGAATATACGATAGGATACTGATGAGACTGATAGATGCGCTTATAGTGATACCGGCGTTTATAGTAATCATATTAGTAGCAGCCTATGTCCTGCCAAATGTGTGGACACTTATCTTTCTCATATCTATCTTGACGTGGCAGGGCGGAGCGAGATTGGTAAGGGCACAAACACTGTCACTAAAGGAAAGAATGAGTGTTTACGCCGCAAGAACGTTTGGTGCAAATAAGCGGTATATCATAGTCAGGCATATAATACCTAACCTCAGCCCAATTCTGTTTGCGGTATTTATACATAGCGCAACTCGGGGCGTATTTATAGAAGCGGGTTTGGCGTTCCTCGGTATAGCAGACATCTCAACAGTGAGTTGGGGATTGATGATGCATCACGCACTCAGATTCTACTACCTTGACGTCTGGAAGTGGTGGCTCATACCAACAGGACTTGCCCTCTCTGTTACGATAATGGCACTCGTATTTATTGGACATGCATTAGAAACAGCTATGGATCCACGTCTACGGGTGATGGAGCAGGAAGAGTGGCAATGATAGAGCTAAAGGATCTGGAGGTGAGGTATGGCAAAAGAAAGGTATTGCAGGGTATAAATCTCACGTTGAAAAGGGGTGAATCTCTATCAATTGTAGGCGAATCGGGAGGTGGAAAAACTACTCTTGGGCTTAGCATTATAGGACTCGTGGAGGGCACCGTCAAGGGTGAGATTCTGTTTGACGGTAAGAATTTAGTGGCGCTAGCGGAGAAAGAATTGAAAGCGATAAGATGGAATCGGATCGCAATGGTCTTCCAGAATGTAGAAAATGCGTTAAACCCACTGTATACCGTTCTGGACCAGGTATCCGAGCCTATTGTGGCGCATAAATTAGGCGATAGGAAGGAAGCTACGAAACGTGCCGGCGAACTATTGAGTATGGTGGATCTACCAGAGGGGCGTTTTTATGCATATCCTCATCAATTAAGTGGCGGAGAGAAGCAGCGGGTGTTGATTGCAATGGCACTGGCAAACGATCCTGATTTGATCATTCTGGACGAGCCCACAACAGCTTTAGATGCTCTCACCAAAGTAGAAATAATTAACTTGATGCATACCGTGTGTAATGAGCGGGAGTTGACAATACTTCTATTAACCCATGACTTCTACGCAGCTTCCACGCTCTCTGATAAAATGGCAGTGCTATACGCGGGTAGGATCGTAGAATTTGGTCCTACTCCTGCCCTTCTCTCTAACCCCAGGCATCCATACACGAGAGGGCTGCTCAGATGCTATCCGAGCATGACAACAACGAAGGACCTGCAGGGTATAAAAGGTAGAATGGAGTTCTTTGATGACGGCTGCCCTTTTCATCCTCGCTGCACACAATCACTAGAAAAGTGTCGTGAAGGTGCGCCGCGGTTAGAAGAATATGACGGGCGGCTCATTGCCTGTCATAGAGGCGGAATCATACCGCTCTTAGAGTTGAGGGATCTGAGTAAGTCATTCGATTCCTTGAATGCTGTTGATTCTATTGATATAACGCTATATGAGGGAGAGACTTTAGCTCTGGTCGGGGAGTCGGGTTCGGGGAAGACAACAACAGCAAAGCTAATTATGGGCATTTTTGAAGCTACGGAAGGTCGGATATGTCTCGAAGGCAAACAAATTCACGGCAGGGACAAAAGCTTCTATCAACGGGTTCAAATGATCTTCCAAAACCCTATGGAAGCTGTAAGTCATCGCTTTTCCGTTCGAGAAGCAGTAAGAGAACCTTTAGACATACAAAAACAGTGTGATCGTGAGCAGCGAGAAAGTATAGTGCGGCACATTCTGGAGGAGGTTGAGTTGCCGTCCTCAGAGGCATTCATGAATAAATATCCGCATCAGTTGAGTCAAGGCGAAGCGCAAAGAGTTAGCATTGCTCGGGCACTCGTACTGAATCCAAAGCTGCTCATTGCTGATGAACCGACCTCTGCTCTGGATGCCAGCACGCAGGCAAAGGTCGTGAAGCTATTGCTTAATCTACAAGAGGAGCGGGGAATAGGTATGTTCTTCATCACGCACAACCTCGCCCTGGCAAGGAAGATAAGTGATAGGATTGCAGTGATGTTGAGAGGGCATATAGTGGAGGAAGGTCCTTCTAATGAGATAATACGTAACCCTCTGCACCCTTACACGAAAGACCTGCTGAAGGCTGCGCCCACACTGAACTCAAATGTACCCTTGGTGCCAAAACACACAAGTAAGAAAAAAGAAGGGTTTGGATGCCCTTATGCAAATAGGTGCGACAAGGCACTAGAAGTATGTTTTAACGAAAAGCCGCAATTGAGACACTTTGGCTCTCATAGGGTTGCATGTGTGCATGCATGAATCAACCCATTGAAATATGGTTGATCATACATACTCTTTTGGAAAAACTGGCATAAGAACATCCAAAAAGATTATAATATTTATGGGCAAAATTAGAAATGAGGTGTAAAAAGATGGATAGAAGAGATAGTAAAGAAGGAATTGGAGATAGATTCCAGCAAGAGACGAAGTATCAAAAAGGACATCTTCTTGATACGGATCTGGATTGGGCAAATAAGCCAAAGCGGTATAAGCGGTATCCAACCGCGCCAAAAATAGAGCTCGTACCTCCGCAGGTGGTGGGTGGAGCACCACTATGGGAAGTCATGAGACGTCGCCGAAGCATTCGATCCTTCAAAGACGAGCCACTGAAAAAAGAGGAACTGTCACAACTGCTCTGGGCTGCACAGGGGATCACAAATTTAGAGTCGGAGTTCAGAAACGCACCATCAGCCGGTGCGTTGTATCCCGTAGAAACGTATCTCATAACTAATTCCGTGGAGCACGTTGACTCTGGAGTTTATCATTATGCAATAGATAAGCATGAGCTCGACCAGTTAAAAGTAGGTGATTTTCGTCTGCCGGTAGCACAGTCGGCCTTCGGCCAAGAAATTGCGTACCGTGCGAACGTGGTATTTATCTGGACTGCAATATTCGAACGGTCGAAATGGCGATCCAAACAACGCGCATATCGATACGTGGGGTTAGATGCAGGCCATATAGCACAGAACGTTGCGTTAGCTGCAGTTGCACTGGATCTCGACAG
>QENH01000145.1 GCA_003336485.1 Candidatus Methanophagales archaeon | reverse complement strand
CACATTCTGGTACGAGGATCGTGATGGCAAGCGGCATTTCGTGACTATGAAAGTGTGGGGTCAGTGGGTGGCGTGGAAGGGGCTCAGTGCCGGGACCATAGCTGGGGATGGTTTTTTGAACGTCTATGTCACCGGCAGGCGCTGGGGCCTCGACGAGGACTACGCCACCGTAAAACCTTTATAGTGGGGAAATTCTCCCAATCGGACATTTCAGTTTGGCAAGATTTTCTTCATTTGAATTTGTCGATACTTTATCTCCAACGTCATAATACTTTAACCCCCTCCAAAATATACTACTTGACGAGCATCCGTAAGTGCTTTATACCTTTAAAGCACTACGAAATAGCGTAGCCCACTAAAACGACACACAGAAAATTGATATTTACCCAAGATAGAGGAGAATATCGGCGTATTTTACCAAAAGATGACGTTCTATCGTGTACACGCTAAAAACATATTTTCTTCTTTTTGGGGTCTGATTGGTTATCAAAGAAGTCTAAGGTGTTTTCGTTTGAATTACTACAGGGGCTAAGCAGACCTTTTAATTCCTTAATTTCTCGCTTTTTATCCGTTAAATTTTAGTTATACCGGATTTCCAAGTGTCATTTTACGTGGTGGGGTGGTGGGCTATTGTTTTAGCTAATTGAAGAGTGATACGATGTTGTTTTTCGAGTGGTTTGTGGAGGGGGTTAATAATACTTGTCTATCCATTGAGTGCGTATTCTATTCTCGATCTTCTGTCTATTGCCATCCGTAGACCGCTGTATTCAACCCATTTTGTGGATCAGTTCATCTGTTAGGCTGATTGAATGCTAAGCTACTGATATACTCTAATTCTGCGAAAGAAGGATTAGTTTTTGACTATTTCTCCACATTTCGCTTTATGGTTCTTCTATCGAAACCCAATTTTCTCGCAGTGTCATCAAGATCTTTTTCCGTGTTACCCCCAAATCGTTGCTGGCAAGTAAAAAGAAGGTTGTAGATTTTATTCTTATTTTGTCTCATTAAACAAGGTATAAAATCGAAGGAATTAAATACGTTTTAGTTCAAACTGTCCGATTCCGAGAAAATGCACACTATAAATGTATTCGTGGGTATATCTCTACAGCGAGATTTATTTAAAGTAACTGCTCATCGTCACTTGGAGAGGGAGGTGCAGAAAGCGCAAAGGTAAAAGGGCGTCAGGAAGGGGTGCTCTATATTTAACCACTATTTTTGCGATTTCTGTATGTATGTATGTATGTATGTATGTATGTATGTATGGTATGGTATGGTATGGTAGGGTATGTATGAAAAGAGAACAATGAACCTCGAAGATCATATGAATACTATCGCGGTATCTGCAATTGCATGCATCGCTCTCGTTTACCTATGCACGTTCGTGAATCACATTTTGGCGATTGCTGCGCTTTTTTCTATTGTCCCGTTATACCTCTTTGTGCAGCGCAACCATGCTCGCTATGATATACTCGATAAGTTATGGCATCTAGGCGGCACCTGGAAATATGTGTTTCCGTTCGTGATTTACATTGGCATCGGGGTGCTTGTCTCGGGCTTGCTTGTGGGTTATGAGGATTATCAGCTCTACGTTGCCTACGCGTTAAGAACATTGATAGTCGGCGGGATACTAATCTACTACAGAGGCTTGTATACAGAACTAAAAGAGCGAAGGCTTGATCTGCTGGCATTGCTTGCCGGTGCGCTCATATTTGCACTTTGGGTTGGTTTGGACGGACATTATCCTATGTTTTCTAGCGCATCAAGCCATTACGACCCTACTGTTTTTGGCACAGAGCTGCTAATAGTTCTGCTATGTATACGATTGGTCGGAAGCGTTTTAGTTGCTGCATTTATCGAGGAGTTGTTCATCCGGTCGTTCTTGCTGCGAGTTCTGATAGACCCGGATAAATGGGCTGATGTTCCTGTTGGTACTTACACACTGGGATCATTCGTAGTGGTAGTGTTGTTCTTCGGCTTTGCACACTTCCAGTGGCTCCCGGGCATACTAACAGGAATATTACTTAACCTGCTGCTGTATAAACGGAAAAACATATTCTCTTGTGTGCAAGCGCATGCAATAGCGAATCTGATGCTGTTCTTATACGTGATATATACAGGAAGCTGGTTCTTCTGGTGATCCTGCTTCGCCTTCTTCGCATTACCGCAGCGATTTTTTTTCGGTGATGTTAAGAAAGGTCTTACAGGTGCATGTGATCGTTTTGATATTATGGATTTTGTATGATTTTTGAATTTTCACTCGGTATTGGGCATATACGTGGCAATGGATAAGCTGCAGTTCATGGCATATATCTCCAACACCGATTACACCTACTGGGGGTTATTTATACGGTCACGAATAACATAATTAACGTAGTAAGAGGGGATATTCGAGACGGCGATAATGATAAAAATGTGGGCGAAAATAGGGGGTGCATTTTTTGTACCTGGGCTGGTAGTGCTTTCTGCGCTTGTGGTCTTTGTAGGAACAGCCGCTGCGGATGATGCGCTGAACGGTCATTCTGTAGGGGGCATAACAGATGAGTCTGGTATTGGAAATGCAGACGTTGGGATAGAAAATACAGATACTGCTACAAAGGGCGATTACGTAGCGGATGAGCTATTGCTTTCGTCTGATGTGGTGTCATATCCGAGTGTCCTCAATATCCCTGAATTTGCGACAGTAGCATGTCCTCTCGTTTCGCTACTAGCTCTGCTGCTATTCTTCAACCATCGCAAGTTGAGGGAAGAAACTTAGAATTTTGGCTTTTTCGTTGTGCATGTACCACTCACGACTTACATGGCTCTATTGCTTAGTAGTGGTATGTGTTTAGCCTCTATGCCTGCCGTACGTCCTTGTTCTACTGCATATTATTTATACCGCCTTGAATAATGATATAGTAGGGTGAGAGAGGATAAACTAGGTGGGGGTAAATTGAAGGGGGCATGTCTTATTGCGTTTTTTGCAGCTATGCTGATGTTGATGCTCGTTATTCCAGTTGCCATGGCAATTCCAGGCAAGTTATGGCTAGAACCGGTTCAACCAAGTACCTACGTAGGCGATTCAGGGGATGCATGGCTCAGCGAAAGCTACGTAACAACAAAAACCCAATTTGATTTGCAGATAACCTATCACAATGGACAAAAGGATATTTGTCACCTGTACCTGCTTGTGGCGGTGGATAGAAACCCAGCAGGCAATGTGAGCGTTAATGTCGATGGTAGCACAGTAGGTCCTTACAATGGTGTCATAACAAACAACAATAATGCACTGATAATCGAAACGAATCCGGATTACGAGTACCCGAGACATGGAATCTATAAATATGGCAGCAGCACACATTTCGCAGTTGTAGAAATCGAAATCCCGGGCGATGGCATACTTGAAAAAGGGGAAAACATAACCGTGCCTATAGTGATAGACCCCATCGCCAGCGCAGTAAAGGTGCACTTTGATGCAGTCGGTGCGGATTGTACTACTAAGAAGGCAATTGCATTTGTTCCACCTTCTCATGACGTGACGCATCAAGTCCCTGAATTCAGCACAATCGCCATCCCAATCGTTTCGATACTTGGACTGCTGTTCTTCTTCAACCGTCGCAAGCGCAGGGAATAAGAGTAGATCATAGAAATTTTAAGGGGGTTGTGATCTTTTTTTACTTTTTTATTTTGATATTGTATAAAAAGCACATATTTCCATTGCAAATTGTTTCTACTGTACGTAAGATAATTTAACTTTGCAACTCTTTTTTAAATAGATATGACAAAATGGCGTAAATTCCACCTATTCGTGGCTTTAACATGTTTATATGCAGGATTTATTTTTTACCTATCATCATTATCCGCCCCACCAGGACCCCTGTCCATCGAATTTTTGTATGGTATTGTGCACGTTTTCGAAGATTTAGGGCTTGAATTCATCCTTTATCTGCTATACTTCGCATACCAGTATCCTGATAAGTTCGCACATGCGATTTTATACATGGGCTTTGGGTTATTACTGTATCTAGCATTGCGTAGTTCCCGGAAAGCGTTATTGAGCAAATATGCCGCGCCTTTATCTATCGCCATAGGCACGCTCTACGCTGTCACAGACGAGTTTCATCAATCGTTCGTACCTTATCGCAGTGCAACTTCTATGGACTTAGTTGCCGATTTCGTGGGCTTGCTCTTTGCGCAGCTCCTTATACTTAGTTACATTAGCGTTAAAAGGTGGTTAAGCGAGAGAAAACTCAAAAAGCCTATTGAAGTTCAAGAGATTAGTATCAAAAGTATCAAAGATACATTGGCAACGTCGCTTGATTTAGGGGTTGTCCTTATATTCATATTTTTAGCGTACTTATTTGTCATTGTCCCGCATTTTAATCAAATTTACCTGCTACGAATCATATTTGCACTACCTATCCTGCTTTTCCTACCTGGGTATGTGTTGATAGCGGCAATGTTCCCGAGAAAGGTGGTGCTGAGCGGTATTGAACGGTTCACATTAAGCATTGGACTGAGTATAGCGATATTCGTTTTTGATGGTTTTGCTATCAGTGTCACAGTGTGGCGTTTCCGACCGGAATCCATTATTATTTCCCTTGCCCTGATAACGTTAATCCTTACACTAATTACTTTTCTTGTAAGATGGAGAATCCCCAGGGGAAACCGCTTTTATCTTGATTTCACAGTCTTCTCAAAGTTTTCCGAATCGCTGAGGTCAGAAGAGAAGCCGAGTGAAATAGAGCGAGCGCTTATTATCGCGCTTGTCGGTTCCATTATTATAGCAAGTGGTATGCTAGCTTATGCAAAGATTACCTTTGAAGACGAACAGTTCACGGCATTTTACATTCTCGGCGAGGGTGGAAAGGCAGAGAACTACACGAAAGAGGTGTATCTGTTAGAGCCCACTTCCATGATTGTTGGTATCGAGAATTACGAGCATGCACCAGCAAATTATACACTGCAAGTGAATTTGGGTGGTTATACGCTCTATGAACAACAAATAAAGCTAGAACACGGTGAGAAATGGAAAGACACCATTTCATTCATTCCAAAACACGTAGCAAAACATGCGAAACTGGAGTTTCTGATGTACAAAGATGGTTCTACCGGTCCATATCGCTCTGTACATCTCTGGATGGATTCGCTAATAGACTATGACAATCTCGCTGCGGTAAGGGAATATGCGTTGTCAGACCCGCCAACGATTGAGAACCCGGACATGGAATCGGAAACGAATTGGACGTTTACAGAGAATGCAGAATATTTCAGGGGGCACAACACTAAATTCTATCGCTTAGTGGAGAATGCTACTGTCTGCGGATGGATAACCGATAATAAAACAGGGGAGACGATTGCGAATGCACGTGTAAGCGTGAAGAACCATTATGGCTATGAAAAGTCGAATACAACAAACGAAAGCGGCTATTATGTAATGAAGACAATTGCAGACCATTTCTGGCTGGAGTCTACTACAAATAGACACGAAAGAAACGAGACTGAGTTCAACGTTACAGGAGGGCAGACATTGTTCGTTAACGTGACAAACGATCCGATAATGGCACTCAATATGACCTTAGATGAGTTGTCAATTATGAATAAGACAATAGAAACTTTATCACCTGCAGAATTTCCGGAAGAAGTGTCCACTGTTAATGGATATGTAACAGATATTGTAACAGGGTTGCCAATTGCAAATGCGAGTGTAAAAGTCCATAACAATTACGGCTTTGAAAGGGATACAACTACAAATGGATACGGTTACTTTGAAATGAATACAATCTCCGGGCGTTCGTACATAGAAGTTAAAGCAGGCGGTTATGCATCGAATACCTCCTCTGTTGAGATAGCGGATGTGTATGGGATTAACCCTGCACTGACCCCAGCAAACTCAGCCGTTTATGGATATATCTTTGATAACGCAACAGGAGCTTCTGTTTCTAACGCAAACATAAAAGTCAATAGCGCTGGCTATTCTAATTTTACAAGAAGTAATGCCTCTGGTTACTACACAGTAAAATGTATTGCCGGGCATGTATTATTAGACGTACGCAAAGGGGGGTATTTCCCAAATGGCACGGAATTCAACATATCGTATGGCGAAGATAGGACAATAGACATTGTGATTGATCCAATACCTCCAAAACCACCTTTACCTGAGCCATCCATGATTTGTGGCTATGTGAGTTACAAAGGCACGGAACTCCCAGATATGACGGTTAGGGTAAGTGACCACGAGGGATACGAGAAATCAACGCTTACTGATAGTAAAGGATACTTTGAGATAGAAACAGTTCCGGGACATCTGTGGTTAGACGTGCTTCCTAGCGTTTACATGGCTAGCAGCGTGGAATTCAATATAAAAAGCGGCCAAAAAGCTACTTTACATATCGAACTCGATGCGTTCCCTTTTAGCACATATCAAATCGAGTATCCTTCGGATACAGCGTTAAACCGAGGGCACTATGGCGGTATATATCAGGACATCGAGTCTGACGAAGGTCTAACTGCTTTGTCCTTTAAGGTCAGCGACACACACAGATCGAATAGAAGTGAGGGTTATATGTACAAGCAGGTGCTGCTGAACGAGCTCATGGTCTGGGAAGATGACGTTGCAGGTGACGAAGGTTGGCAAGAAGTTAGAATCCCTGTTACGCTGGACAACGGAACAAACAGATTGATGCTGCGTGTGTATACGAAACGGGACTACACAAGCGACATTCCAGTTACTGTTTGCTGGGATGACGTGCGAATAGAACCAATCGAAGAGCTAACAAAGGAATTGTGGACTTCTTTCTACCTCCTAGACGCAAATGGGACGGAAGAGTATTTTCCAACTGAGCTGCATCTTGGCGAACCTGCTGAAGTCCTTGTTGGAATAGGAAATAACGAGCACGAACCGGTGAACTACACCTTACAGATAAAACTGGCGGATGAATTGCTCAAAACAGAGAATATAAAACTCAAAGATGGCTCTAAATGGGAACAGGCACTATCATTCACGCCGAATCAAATAGGTCTGCTTCTGAAGCTGGAGTTCCTTTTGTTCAAAGACATTATAGGGAAAGAGCCATACAAAGCGTTCCTATTTTGGGTCTCTTCATATATAGATTACGATAATTTGGATGTGCTTAACGAGTATGTAGTATCTCCGCTACCTGTACTTGTAAATGGTGATATGGAATCAGGAACATCCGAAGGATGGATACTGGAAAATGCCACAAATTTCACGGTAAATATAACTGATTCTGATTTTGTGTCACCAATGCATTCTTACGAGTTCTGTTATCCGCCGGAAACGCCTTTTGAGCAGGGATGCTATGCCAACATATACCAAAATTTCACAACAGAAACCTATCCGGCAACAATAGCTGTATCATTTAACGTTAGAGATTCATATACCTCTGATAGGGGCGGTTATTTCTTTAAACAAGTTCTTGTGAACGACGAAGTAATCTGGGAAGACGATGTTGCAGGGAATGAGAGATGGCAGCATGTTAATGTTCCTGTAACCCTGCGCTCTGCGATGAACAAATTGACGTTACGTGTTTATGGCGTGCGAGCGAGCGATAATTTCCCCATAACCGTATGGTGGGATGATGTGGCGCTAGAGCCGGTTACAGCAGTAGGTGATGAAATCGCTACTTCTTTCTATATTCGGGATACGAAAGGTACGGAAGATGATTATCCAACGGGACTGTATCTTGGTGAGCCTGCGGCTGTCCGCGTAGGGATAGAAAATAACGAGCATAAAGATGTGAATTACATCTTACAGATGAAATTGGATGGGAAACTGATTAAGAGCAAAAGCAAATGGCTCAAACATGGTTCCAAATGGGAGCAAAATATATCTTTCACTCCGGATAGTGTGGGCGAGAGACAAAAGCTCGAGTTTCTCTTGTTCAAAGATTATGTGCGGGAGAAGCCGTACCGGTATTTTCAGCTTTGGGTTTCAACGGCTATAAATTATAATAATTTAGAGCCGCTATTGAGATACGGGATCTCGCCTTTACCAACAATCCAGGACGAGGGCATGAGTCAATTCTATGCATGGACTCGTGAGCCTGAGTACGTGGCAAGTTTCAGCGAGGAGGGGTATTTCAGAGACGAATACACTTCACCACCCTGCTCATATTGCATTAGACAATACAGAGAATCGGAAAAAGGTGATTGCCTGGGGCTTTCGCAGGACATTTATGCCTCAGAATCAGGAATTGTTGTTTTATCGTTTAACGTGCGTGATTCTTTCGACGATGCTTCGGAGGATGCAAAGAAGATAATCAAGCAGGTCATGCTGAATGATAAGGTTATATGGGCTGATGATGTTTCGGGCGATGATAGGCGGTATGTGGGCTGGGTGGAAGAGGAATATGTCGGACCAGATTGGATATGGATCAAAAGCATAAAATCACACGAAGGGTTTTTAACGTGGCAGGGGATAGGTCATGACTGGAGGGAGGATGACTGGCTAAAAGAGAGTGTTCCAGATGTGGAATCCGGATGGACGCATGTTGACCGCCCGGTGTATTTGAGCGAAGGAACCAACGAACTAAAATTGCAGGTCTATGCAAAAGAGGCTGCTAAAAATATTGACGTGGAGGTTTATTGGGACGATATAGTGATAAGAGCTATAACGGAATTGGTGAAAGTTGATGAACGGGTGAGGATGAGACGATATGGCTGGTGATACTATCAGGAATATAAATCGGGGGAAAAATGGATAATCACGTGAAACTATTGCTGCTGTGGATATTGTTCGCAATGCCGATAGTTATAGTAGGGGGGGTAGTTGGCAATATGCTCGCGCTGAGATTTTTTGGGCTAATTATGCTTACAATAACCGTTTTTGTGCTTCTTTTAGTTTTAGTCCTCGCGCTTTATTTTTTCTGCGCTAAAATATTGCGGCGCTGGTATCATGCGAAAGAGGTAAGCGCACCGCTTTCAGAAATCATTAGCTCTCTTGCAACAAAGGCAGATATTCCAGCTCCAAAGGCGTTTATTGTGGAATCTGCAATGCCAAATGCATTCGCAACAGGCAGAAATGCCGAGCATGCCGCGATTGTTGTGACTACTGCATTGGTTGAACTGCTGAATGAAGAAGAGCTAGAAGCTGTGTTAGCACACGAACTCGCGCACGTGAAAAGCGGCGACACACTAATTGGCACAGTAGTTGCAGTGTTATCCGGGACAATTTCGGCTTTTGCTTCTTTTGCTTTCTTGTGCTCGATATACCTTGGCTTTGGGCAAGAAGATGATCCGGCACCAAATCTAATAAAATTTTTTGTTGCCTCGCTGGTTGCGCCAATAGCAGCAGTAATTATACAACTCGCTTTCTCGCCGTCACGAGAATACGATGCAGATGAGCAAAGTGTGCGGATGTACGGCAAATCTAATGAGTTGATTAGCGCATTAGAGAAGATAGAACAAATGTTGAAGTCGGATACCTTTAAGGTGAATCCATCGCATGTGCACATGTTTATTATGAGTCCGCTGCATGATGACCTGTTCACGCTGTTGGACTTCAAGCTCCCCTCCTATAACTCGCTGTTTAACACGCATCCTGCGACTCAAGAACGCGTGGAACGCTTAAGGGAGAGAGGCGAAGGGTGAAGGGAGATGGGAGTGGGGAGATGGGAGAGGGGGTGAGGGAGAAGCAGGTTACAGGTTTGACTTGGATCTTTTATTATAATTTGGGGCGTAGTTAAAAATAGAAAGATAAATATGAGAATGGGAATATCTGCATTGGCAAGGTCATTGTGTTTTAGTTTTATGTCATATATAGTTGTTTTATTTGTAATACTCGTAATTGACACATTTAGTTATAAGGATTTCGTTTTTGCGAGGGCGGCAGCTATTTCCGCGGTTTATTTGGGCGCTTTGGTGGTTCTGTTCACATTTATGGTGGTTGTATTCAAGGTTAAGCGGAAGGCGGCATAATTAACTTGACATTTTGTCTAATACATATAGCAGCACTGCTACGACAATTACGAATATTATCCATCCGAGATGGACATGGAAAAAATACATCTGTTCTTTACCATAGTAAAAACCAGCGATATAGAGCGTTGAAACACGTATAAGGTTTGCAATATATGCAACCACAACCGAGATCAGGAGCAGCGCAAAAAAATTGCGCCGTTCTACCTGTTCTATCCTCGTATAAGCTACCATGATTCCTATCAGGAGGAACATCGAGTATAAACCTGAACAAGGTCCTCCGATTATAACACTTATCTCTTCTACGCCCTGAATACGAACAGTCTCGGTAGAAATCACCTGAATTGGGATTCCTATCGCGTTGATGATGAATACCGAAGGCAGCAGGACGAAATAATGGTCAAATGTATGCATAAAATCTATATTCAGGTGGTTGAACAAGCTGAAGAAGAAGAGGAAGAGAGCGATGAAAGTTGCAGACATGTATGCGCCGAACTTGCCCATCCGTCTTATCTCTTCGCTATTTATGTCATAAGCGATGAGGGAGATACCGAGCAAGAAAGTCATGATGTCTAAGGTGCCGAGTTCACTAGCGGTGAGGAGGTTATAAGCGATGTTCGCTGCGACAATAAGCGCACCTACAAACATGTGTGATTTAGATTGTTTTATTATATGTGATTTGCCGACTTTTATTCTTGAGATCAGTAGGATGGCGATTACGAACAGTAGAATACCAAGGATGACAGAGCCTTCACTGATTTCTATTGTAGCGCCCAGGAAGAGCGCAAAGATGAGCAGGAATATGATGATGTTTTTGCAGTCGGGCATGTTCACAGCTACTATTGGATTGGATGGATAAACATATATGTGTTTAGCTGTTGGGATTTCTGATACTTATTAATTCTATACGAACATAACAAACCTTCTTTCTACACAGGGGTTTTTATAGTTGAAGGATAAATAAGTGATGAGGTATGATGTGTGCACATAAGAGTTGCGGTATCGCCGAAAAGGTTTGGCATCCTTATGGGATAGCTGGAGTGAAGAATGGCGTTAAACCGCATTCATACTGCATCCGCTGCGGCACGATCAAAAGGATCAGTTCAAGCTCAAATAGACCAAAAACCATTGGATACTATATTAATGCACTCACAGAAATTTTGAAAACTCCAAGCGAAAAAAAACGTGTCACTAAAGTTCAAATGCGACTTATTGTGAAAGAGCTGGAGGCTATGGATGATTTCTGTGATATGTATTGGGTAACAAAATCCGCTCAGGATGGAATGTTCATCAGCGTAGTACAGAAATATTGTAAAATCACAGAAGGCTTCGTAAAATCCTTCTTGTGAATGCCTGTTGTGTCTGAATTGATGAATATACGATGATAAGAGGGCCGGCAGAGGTGTAGCAGATGCTGTGGTTGTATCTGCACAAAAACCTATGGATTTTTGTTGAGCAGATAATGCAAAATTTTTAAAAAATGGAAATTATGTGCAAAAGTCAAATTGAAATTAAATTAAATAAAAGGTATCTCTGTAGCATTGCGATAACAGGATTATAATCCCGATAAACGATGAGCAAGATTTTGCGTACTTTCTGTTGATAAGCCCCATCGTTCGGGCTCGAATACCGATTGTTGATACTCATAGCTCATTTACTATTCAATCGAAGAATAGCATATATATACTTTTTAAATGTGACATTGTCAAATTAAAATATCCTACAAAAAGTATTTATGTAAGTTAAAACCGAAAAGCTTTTTATATAGTATGTCCTATTATATACAAGAATAACATGAACGTAAAAAGAAGCACTTTTGTAATAGTAGCGGCGCTAGCTTTGCTGGCTTCGATGGTTGGCATGGCGAGTGCGGCAGCGAGTCAGACGTGGTATTTTACAAATGCACCTAGCGAAGCGGGTTTACACTATGAGATGCATAAAGGCAGCGGATCTGGTACTGCGGATGTATCTGTTTTGAGTAATAAACACCGCTACTGGAACGCCCAGGCGGTGGCAGTGGATTCGATTGATATGCATGGACAGTGGCACGTGAATATAGACTACAGAGTACCAGGACATGCAAGTGACGATTCAACGATAGAAGTGGAGATTGGACTGTGGAGTGATCACTTCGAATCTAAGGGCACTCATGAAGCGACAGCAACTGGTGGTTCCGTGAACCGTAATTTGAATGCAAATATAAACATAAATAGTTTCGACATGTCTTCTGGTGATTACCTATTATTGAGAGTAAATAACAAGAATAGTTATAACATAGCTGTTAATACTACATCTGTTAGCGGTAATTCGCCAAGTTACCTTAGTTCACCATCTACCGATCCCGGCTATCCAGTCCCAGAACTGTCGACGCTGTTACTAACGGGCATGGGTGCACTTATGCTAGGCGGATTTGTCATTTATAGCAGAAGAAGAAATAACAAATAAGGGGTGTTTTTTTCGCCTCTTCCATTTTTAGTTGTATTGTTGGTAGGTGGATCAACATTTATTTAAAAGACACAAAGAAATGAATAACAAATTAGCAATTTTGGTCATAATATTTGCCATGAGTTTGGTACTAAGCGCAGTAGTACCTGCATCAGCAGAAACGTTGTCTGTGGACGGATCGAATTTCACGGTGATACAAGCGGCAGTGGACATTGCCTCTGCTGGAGATACGATTTTAGTTTATCCCGGTGTTTACTATGAGAATGTGGTTGTGAATAAACCAGTCACACTAAGAGGAATTGACCGTCCAATTGTGGATGCAAACGGTAATGGTAATGCGATTACGTTATGTGCGGATGGGATTACGATTGAAGGATTTAACGTAACAAACTCAGGAAGTAGGTGGGGTGATGTCGGGATCAAGGTAACTTCCAACAGCAATATCGTTACTGGCAATAACGTTCGCAACAACGCTCACGGCATTCACATCTATAAAGCCTGTAGTAACACCATTACGAACAACAATGTGTGCTCCAGCAAGTATTACGGCATTGCTCTCTTCGCTTCTTCCATTAACGCCATTACAGACAACGATATTAGTGAGAACGACCACGCCATTGACCTCTACTCGTCCGGCTCTAATACCATTACAAACAACAATGTCCACAACAACAGTTACGGCATCCGCCTGGATGAATCCAGCGGCAATAACATTACTGACAATACCGTCAGCAGCAACAACTATGACGGCGTCCGCTTCCAGTATTCTGACAATAACAAGATTGCACGTAATACAGTCAGCAACAACCATGATGGCGGTGGCTTCAACCTCCGGTATTATAGCAACAATAACACTATCTCCGGCAATACAGTCAGCAACAACCGGTATGGCATCCGTCTCTATGAATTCAGTAACAATAACACCATTACAGGCAATACACTCAACAACAGTGACGGCATAGAACTCAAATGTTCTAACGTTACCACCATTACAAGCAATACATTTCTAAATGGTGCTCTCTTTGTATCACGTTCCTCGAAAAACAAGGTTGAAGGCAATATAGTAAATGGTAAGCCTCTTGTTTATCTCGAGGATACTTCGGATACTCTGGTTTCGGATGCTGGACAAGTGATATTAGTAAATTGCACTAATATCACGGTAGAAAATCTGGACTTATCCGATATAAAAGTTGGTGTAGAGCTATGGAAGACCGAAAATAGTAGTATATCAAACAATAAAATAAGCAATAACAGTTACGGCATCTGCATCTGCTATTCAAGTAACAATAACATTGTTGACAACATTGTCCGCAACAACTATGACGGCATCGACCTTGACAAATCCGGCAACAACTACGTTTCCGGCAATAAAATCAGTAACAATAAATACGGCATTAACCTCGAGAACTCCTGCAATAATACCTTTACAAGCAATAATATCTCCAGCAACAACAGGTGTGGCATCGCCTTCGATGCCGAATCAAATGGCAGTATAATATATCTCAACAACTTTATCAATAACTACGATACCGTTTCTTCTTTCTATTCCTCAAACATCTGGAACTCAACAGAAGAAATCGCTTACGTCTACAACGGAACTACACACAAGAGCTACTTGGGGAACTATTGGGCAGATTACGAAGAGAAATATCCTGATGCTGACGAAATAAACTCAACGGGAATTTGGGCTGTCCCGTACAGCATAGACATGGATAGCGATTTTTATCCGTTGACAATGAGATTCGAGAATTATGTGTTTTTTGAGTTCTAATGATAGAAAAGGAAGTTGTATTTATCGATTGGGCTCCGATTAGTAGCAAAAGTGACATACGTTTTGGGGGACACATCCGGAGATACTACGCCTGGATAACTCTCAATAAAATGGTTGATAGTGTAACACCATTCAGAAAAGATAGGGGTGAGATCAACTGGAAGGCGATACACCGCATGCTTGCTAAAGACACGAGAATATGGGTCGAGTATGGATGCGGGCGGGAGGCACATTTATTTGTCCTGCTTGCATCTTTCATCAGGCCTAAAAAAGGATTCATACTAAATGTACATGATTTTGTTGTTCAGCAGAGGGATTATGATAAGGAGGCGCCGTTTATAAAAAGAATTTCACTTCAAATTATTGAACGAGTTTTGCTTAGACGTGCAAGCACGATCATTCTTGCATGGCCTAGACTTTTAGACTATTTCACACCGAAAAAAAAACAAAAAGTGCTTATCATGGTGCCGGGTGTTGGAGAAGACGAACTATTTGTACATCCGTCCAACAATAAAATAGAGAAGGCAAGAAAAATCGCGCTCTACTTCGGTAGCATGCGGCGAAAAGATGCGATACCGAAAATCATAAAAGTATTTTCTGAGTTAAAAGGCTGGGAACTGCATCTTATCGGCCTTAAAGAAGGGGAAGAAATTGTTGAAACCGCGAATGTGAAGTATCTAGGTTCAGTGAGTCATGACAAACTTGGGGATATAATATCTGATGCAGACGTGATCCTTGTCCCTTATCCCAAAAACGAATATTTAGATAGAACAATCCCCATAAAACTTGGATATATTTTAAACTCATACAAGCCCATAATCACTACTAAACTGAGCGGGATGTCCGATTATATATCAAGGCTTGGACTTGAGGCGAATGTGATATATATGGACGAGTGGAGTCTGGATAATCTGGAAAAGGCGCTTGAAAAGGCGCAGCATCTTGATATAGATGCGGAGAAAACAATTGAGAGATTGAGGCACTTGGCTTGGGAGCCACGATTTGAAAACGCAGTAGAGATCGCGCTTGAGATGGATCCTTGTCAGTTAGAGGATGCCAAAATTGGTTCGGTGCAGGAGTTATAGTGCAGATGTCTAGAAAACGTAATGTGGACAAGCATGCTGAAAATAAGAGACTAAAAGTGGCTTATTTTCTCAGTATCTTCCCAAAATTATCTGAGTCGTTTATATTAAATGAAATCGTGGAACTTATAAAAGTACATGATGTTCAGATCTTCTCTTGGTTACACTCATCTGAAACAGTAACACATGACGAAATAAAAGAATATCAGTTATTAAATCGCACCCATTATTTTGCAGTCAAACGAATTTGCGAAAAGAATCCTTTCCGATTTCTGAAATATTTTATTAAAGCAGTGATGCATAGTTTGACTGTAAAACGAATATCAACAAAAGAACTAAAAAGAGATTTGAAGTTGGCATACTTTGCCACGATTATGGAAAAGGAAAAAGTTGAGTTGATCCATGCACATTTTACAGATATGGGCCATATTGCAAGAAGATTGGGCAAGATGCTTGGACTACCATATACGTTGACTGCGCATGCGTTCGATATTTATATGGATCCTGATCCGGAGGAATTGCGAACGGTAATGGATGAAGCGGGGTTGGTTATTACAATATCTGAATATAACACGGATTATTTGAAAGGTGAAATAGGTGTTAAGAATAGGATAGAAGTGATCAGGTGCGGCATAGATATTGATAAATTCAAGCCGGAAAAAAAAATTAAGGCTGATGGAATAATCCAATTGTTAACCGTTGCAAGACTTGTTGAGAAGAAGGGGATAGCATATCTGATAAAAGCGATCCCTAGGGTGATAAAAGAGGTGCCAAACTGTGAATTGACAATCATCGGATCAGGACCGCGATATGATGATCTTCAGCACTTAATGCACGATCTGGAAATAGAAGGATATGTGCAATTTAAAGGCGATGTGTCTGATTCTGCACTTATGCAATATTATAACGGGGCAGATATGTTTATATTGCCATGCATTGTTGCAGAAAATGGAGATCGAGATGGAATCCCTGTGGGCATGATGGAGGCAATGACTATGGAGTTGCCAGTAATTTCAACGACTGTGTCCGGAATACCGGAACTTGTTGAAGCTGGTGCATCAGGGATATTATTGCCACCGAGAGATGAAAAAGCGATTGCTGATGCTATCATAGCGCTATGCAAAGATAGTGAGTCGCGTGTTGCAATGGGCAAGGAAGGAAGAAAAAAGATCGAACGGGGATTTAACGTCAGAACAGAAGTAGGAAAATTAATTGGTGTTTTTGAAACCGTCGCTAAACGGGGGTAATTTATGGTCAAATCCAATTCGGGAATTAAAAGTTTTATTGGAGCGCACATATTCGGATTATTCGGAGTTGCGCTATTGCTTTCTTATGCGGCATTTTATTTGTTGCATGGATCGCCCGGCATGGGGAAACTTGACAAAATCACTATAATACTTGGAGCATGTTTATTGATTTCTGATCTCTTTCCGGAACGAATTAAGAGCTCATTACGCAGTTATCCATTAATGCACACTATCGATAGATTTATTTCAAAGTACGGTCTCCTATTCTTGTCTTTTTTAATCGCAATTGGTTTTTATTTGCGGTTTAATAACCTTGGAACATTAAGTTTTTGGGTTGATGAGATAACTACAACATATGCGGCAATAGGGCTATTAGAGCAAGGGACTCCGGTTATGCCATCTGGGATGCCTTATACTCGCTCTATATTGAACACAGGCATAATTGCTTTCTTTTTTGAGATATTTGGAATCAGTGAGTTTTCTGCAAGAAGTGTAAGTGTTATTTTTGGTACATTAATGATACCTCTTGTTTATATGATGGGTGCTAAAGTGGCAAACAAGCGAGTGGGGCTTCTTGCGGCTGTATTAATAACGTTTTCGGTATGGGAAATTGTGTGGGCACGGGAAGCCCGTATGTATGCACAATTCCAGTTTTTTTATCTGCTCACGGCATATTTATTCTTCTTAGGATTGGATAAGAACAATCATAAAGCACTATTATTTTCGGCGATTGCATTTGTTTGCGCTTGGTATTCTCATGTACTTGCTCTAACTTTTTTACCGGTCGCATTTATTTATCTATTGCTTTGTAAGAGAGAAGTATTGAAGATCCGATATGTTATATCAGGAATTCTAATAGGTTCCGGATTGGCTTTACTGTACCTGTTCATTATGGGCAAAAATCCCTTTGAGTATATACCGGCAAGCGCACCAATTTGGGGGCAAAAACCATTCTACTTTTATGCACTTACACCGGATCTGAGGATATTGTTCATTTTAGTTGTTATTGGTATTATCATTTCAATTTTATTGTGGGGATTTGGGATATTCAAAAACGAGAAACATAGCGCGTATTTGTACTTGAATTTTTTCATTCCGTTTATCATTTTAAGTTTGAACGTTTGGAAAGCACCACGATATGCATTTTATATATTTCCCTTTTTGGTCCTCGCCGCATCCTATGCTATTGATTTATATCTCATACGAAAGGTTATTAGCGAAGATGTATGCAGAGAAATATCAAATAAAATTAAAATAAAAGAAGAATATGTGAGGAATTTCTCATTTGCTATTTTATTCATTATGGTCGTACTATTACTCATGCAGATAGCCTTTTCTGTTACTGCCTTTGGCATATCGCAGAAGGATCATGGAACTATTCATGATGGCATAACACACTCAAACTGGAAAAAAGGAGGCGACTTTCTAAAGAACAGGTTTGTTGAAGGTGATAAAATTATAACTACTCTGCCTCACGCAGCAGTGTATTACTCGAGGCAAGCAGATTATTATATAAAACAAATTGAACACAAAGGAATTATAAATGACGAAGGTCAATTGGTTGACCGGCACACAGGAGCTGTTATATTGACTACATATGACTCTTTTATACGGGTAGTCAGTAAAGGTCGGGGTTGGGTGATAGCAGATTATAAGATTGATCGGTATTATACAGATCCTAGAGTAAGGGATTATATAAGAAATAACATGACCTTTCATCCGGAAGGAAGCGACGATACAATTGAAGTATATTCATGGAATAACTAAATTAAAACCAAAAAATAGAGATTAAAGGAGATGAAATAAATGACAAAGATAATAATAACTGATAACTACAGCTCATATAATGGTGGCGATGCAGCTATTTTATCTGGAATGGTGCAAACGTTAAAAAAAAAATTCCCGATGCCGATTTTTTAATATTATCGTCGTTTCCGGAAGCTGTTAAAGAAGTCAATAAAATTAATGAAGTTTCAGAGGTGTTAGTTTATGTCACTAGCAACCGATTGAGAAACATTGCAAGAAGATTCAGGTTATCTTTTCTCGTACCTCCGAAATGTAGTTTTAAAATGTTGCGTTTTATTATTTGGGGCTTTTTTAGAAGAAAAGGTATTGATTTAAAATGGATTATCAATTCCAAAGAACATGAAATAACAGAAGCTTACTACCAAGCTGATTGTATTATAGGCTGCGGAGGCGGATATATTAATGATAACTACAAACCTGCGATATTGGGAAGATTATTCAATTTATGGTTTGGTAAGTTTTTAGGAAAACCTGTAATGATTTATGCACAATCATTAGGTCCATTCAATACAAGGTTTTATCGCTTTTTATCTAGATGTGTTTTTGATCGCATTGATTTAATTATCACACGCGATGTTATATCAAAAAATATTCTTGAAGATATCGGTGTAACGAAGACACAGATATACGCAAATGCAGACGCGGCAATCCTTCTTGAACCGGCTAGAGGTAATAAAACAGAAGAAATCTTAGATGATTTAGGTCTTAATAAGAAAGATAAACCCATTATAGGGATAACCGTCCGAAAGTGGACGTTCGGATTTGAGAATTCCGCCGAAGTGAATGAACGATTTATGAGAAAAATCGCCAAATTTGCTGACTACCAAGTCGAATCGAATAAATTTAGCGTTGTTTTTTTCTCCACGCCAATAAGCAAAGGGAACTATTACGCTACTGACATGGATACCGTAGACGAGATAGTTAGTATGATGAAATATAAAGAAAAAGTTAAAAGTATTATAAATAATTATTCTCCCGAAGAATTAAAAAGAATATGTGGGCAAATGGATATAGTTATAGGTACTAGAATGCACTCGTTAATATTGAGTAGTACTATGGGAGTTCCAGTAATTGGAATAGCATATGAATTTAAAATTAGAGACTATCTTGAAAGTATTGGACAAGAAAAATATCTGTGTGAATTCGATAATGTTACTTTTGAGGTACTAAGAGACATTGTGGATAATATATGGGAAAACAAAGATGAGATAAAAAGAGAGATTGCGATAAATGTGAAAAAGCTAGAAGAAAAAGCATTAAAGAATGCAGATCTATGTGCAAAACTAATTAGAAATGAGCAAAACACTTATAACTGAAAGATTATGTACTATGTGTGGTACTTGTGTTGGTGTATGCCCTACTGATGCATTAGACGTGAATCTGAGAGGGTATCCGGTAAGAGATATAGATAGATGTATGAATTGTAATCTTTGCATGGAAGTTTGCCCGGGTATAGGTATTGACATGCCAGCGTTCACGGAAAAAATTTTTGGTGATGTGTATAAAATAGAAAATAAATTAGGTATATTCAAGGATGCCTATGCTGTTTCTTCTACTAATTCTGACCTAAAACTAAATGGAACTAGTGGGGGATTTATTACTGATTTTTTAGTTCAGTTACTAGAGACAAAACAAATAGATGGAGCAATAGTCACTACAACGAGTGAAGCGCATCCTGAAAAAGCAGAAGTAATTGTTGCTCAAACAAAAAAAGAAATATTGGAGAGTACTCAATCAAAATACATAAGTGTGTCAGTAAACCAAATATTCAGAGAGATAAAAAAGAAAGAGGGCAAATTTGCATTAGTAGGCTTGCCTTGTCACATACAGGGATTCAGAAAGCTATCTGCCGTTGATCCAAATACGGCAAAAAAGATAGTTCTTACAATTGGGCTTTATTGTGGCATGACAATGAAGCCAAAAGCAACATCAGATATTATTAAATATTTTAAAGTATCTCCAGAAACCATACAAAAAATTGAATATAGGGGCGGAAATTGGCCCGGTGAGTTCCGAATATTATTAAAAAACGGGATTAAATATTCGCTTCATAAAGACATTTATAGATATTTTTTTAGATTATATTGTCCGGAAAGGTGCATATATTGTATTGACTATTCAAATGAACTAGCAGACATAAGTGTAGCAGATGCTTGGATTGTAGGAAAAAATGGGCAATGGAGATACCCCGATGGTAAGTCCATAGTCCTGATAAGAACAAAAACGGGTAAGCATTTTTTTGAAATATCAAAAAAGAAAAACTCTTTCTTTTTAGAGAAACTCCATCGCGAGGTAGTATTCGAGTCGCATAAAGGCACTATCAGGAGTAGAAAGATAGGTTCAATTCAAAGATTAATTAATTCAAAGAGGGAGTTAAATCCTGATTATAACTT
>QENH01000146.1 GCA_003336485.1 Candidatus Methanophagales archaeon | reverse complement strand
GACAAAAAGGGGAGATGATTAAAGAAGAAGAAGTTCGACCAAAGGGATGTATTTGCGAACCTTGTTCAGATATTTCGACGTTATGTGAAGTCATGCAGGGGGTGAATTAATGACAGAAGAAACCATTATTCAGAAATCACTTCTCGAGCAGATATTCGATGAGATGTTTGCAAGCATCGAAGAACGAGAAGAATTCGATGCTCAGACCATTCAAAAGCTCAAACAGTTGGCTGTAAGTGGCGATTTAAAGAAAGCAACGCAAGTTACCAAAGCTATCAAGTTGGAGTCAGGGGGAACATTATGAGAGTGCTTGAACTTGAGATTCACAACGTACGTGGTATCCCCCATCTGCTTCTGAAACCAAACGGCAGAAACTTTGTAGTTTGGGGACCGAATGGCTCAGGAAAGAGTGCAGTTGTAGATGCAATTGATTTTCTGCTCACGGGTCGAATTTCGCGATTGACTGGTAAAGGGACTAGAGATATTACGCTGAATAAACATGGTCCACATATTGACCACAAACCGGAAGAGGCGACCGTACGTGCTCTAGTTCAGTTGCCAGGGTTAAAGGATCCGGTAGAGATAAAACGCTGTATGGCACATCCTAACAAATTGGAATGCGAGAATGCCATGACACCGCACCTTGAGGCAGTCATGGCCATTGCCCGGCGGGGACAACATGTTCTAACAAGGCGCGATATTCTCAAGTATATAACAGCTGAGGCTGGTACCCGTGCCCAAGAAATTCAAGAGCTTCTGAACATTACCGAAATCGAAGGTATTAGGAAAGCACTTGTCAAAGTTCAGAGTACTCTGAAAAAAGAACATAAAGCCGCAAAGGATGCCGTGGACAAGGCAAGGGGTGCGGTCAATGCAACAATTCAAGAGAAAACTTTTCGTGAAGATATCGTTTTGCACGCTGTGAACAAAAATCGTGCCGTTTTAATTGGGCAACCTATTTCAGCCCTTCTTTCTAAAGACTTGAAAATAGGACTTACAGCGCCCACTATTATCGCTGGCGAGAAAGGTATCAATGCTAAGCTGCTTGAGAGAGATATTCAGAACCTCCGTAATGTAACGCTAGAACAAAATCAGGCGCAGATCGCCAAAAGTGATGAACAACTCCGCGATTTGATAGCAACTATCCGGTCTGATCCTCAGACCTTACGCGCTCTCTCACGTCTGCGGTTGACTAAGCTTGGTATGACATTGATTGACGAAACTGGCAGTTGTCCGTTGTGTGATAAGCCTTGGCCCCCTGGCAAGTTGCGCGAATATCTGGAACAACAGGTATCAACCGCTAAAGTTGCAGCACAACATCAGAAACGTATCACAACGCTTTCTGACACCATTACTAGCTACGCCAATAATACCATCGCAAGCGTTCAGAAAGTCATCGCAGCGGCGCAAGTTGTGGACCTCCAAGATGACCTTCCGTTACTTCAATCATGGCTTGGTAATTTGCAAGGACTTTCAAGTGCGTTAAGTGCTGCCGTAGATAAATATCCAGACCCTCGCTTTGGCTTGGATTACGTAAAACGGATGCTTGCTCCTGCCGAGGTTGTTCAAATATTTACCCATATTCAGACAGCAGTCAAGGCTAAATACCCGGAGGCTACGCTAGAGCAAACGGCCTGGGATACTTTAACACGCCTCGAAGAGAATTTAAAAGCTCTCGAAAGTGCCGAAACTAGCTCCGAGAGTGCAGAGTTGTCCCAAGAAAGAGCCAACATCCTGCTGGATAGTTTCCTAAGAGCTAGAGACAATGTTTTGGAAAAACTCTACGACAACATTAGAGACCGATTCGTAGGACTATATCGCCAGTTGCACCAACTCGATGAAGGCAAGTTTACAGCGAATATCGAACCTGAGGAAGCCGGTCTTAATTTCGAGGTCGACTTTTATGGACGTGGGGCCCATCCACCACTTGCCCTTCACAGTGAAGGCCATCAAGATAGCATGGGTCTTTGCCTGTATTTGGCTTTAACAGAGCATTTGACCAAAGATTTGATTGATTTAATCATTCTGGACGATGTAGTGATGTCCGTTGACACCGACCACCGAAGAGAGCTTTGCCGCCTTCTAGCAACTTCCTTCCCCACTCGGCAATTTCTCATCACAACTCACGACAAGACATGGGAGAATCAACTCAAAAGCGAAGGCATCATAGACTCGCGAGGTACTGTTGAATTTTACAACTGGCACGTTGAGACTGGACCGCAGGTGGGCTACGAAGTGGATATGTGGGAACGGATAGAGGAAGACCTTCAAAGGAATGATGTCCCAAATGCTGCCTTTCGGCTACGCAGGGGATCGGAGCAGTTCTTCGGGATGGTGTGTGATGCACTTCAAGCGCAAGTAGCATATAAATTGAATGGCCGATGGGAATTGGGTAATTTTCTGCCCGCAGCGATGAGACAATACCGCAGTCTATTAAAGCAAGCGAAAAATGCGGCGCAATCATGGGGTGACAAAGATCGCTTTGACATGTTGCAAGAGCTTGATAGCACGGTGGGGCCGATTTACACTCGTTCGAATGCTGAACAATGGACTATGAATGCTAACGTTCACTATAACAACTGGGCTAATTTTTCGGAGGATGACTTCCGACCTGTCGTAGAAGCGTTTCAAGACCTTTATGGTCTGTTTGTATGTACCAAATGCGGGGGGATGCTGCGTCTTGCCTATACAGGAATAAAGCCCGTAAGCGTTCGCTGCAACTGTGAAAAAGTAGGCTGGAACTTAACAGAGAAAGGCAAAACGAAGTAAAATCGTCCAGACTTCTCATAGCGCAGTATATACGCTATGGGCTGATGCCTTTGCCCTTCGGAACATTTCTCCTACGGTCGCAACGTTGTATATGTTGAAAACGCTATACGTTATTGCAAAAATAAAAATACGCAAGTTATTTATCTATCCTTATCTATTTAAAAGTCAGGAAGGAGAAAAATGAGTGAGAAGATTCAACGAAAGGGTTGTATATACAAACTTAACTCCAGATATAATGTCAAAATGGAAGGATATACGAACTCGGGTTTGGATATACCGACGTTAGACAAAATTGATTATGCATATATGCGAAACTATATTCATCTGATAATACATCTCCAGAAATCGTGCGATATTAATACATATTCTGGAGTTGAGTTGCTATGGTGAAGCGTGTTCAAATTAAAACAAAGGGAATAAAGAACATATTAACTAAAATAAACATACCTCAAGCGGTATCGGAATACATTTGGAACGGTTTTGATGCTGGAGCAACAAAAGTCGAATTAAATTACGAACCAAAAGAGAATGGCAACTTAAGAAAATTGATAATAATTGATAATGGTTTTGGTATTCCAGAAGATCAACTAGACAAAAAATTTGGACCTTTCCATCAATCAGAGAAAATACAAGATGAGACCAAGGAAAAGAATAAATCGTTACCTCATGGATATAGAGGCATCGGAAGGTTAACATTTTACCAATTTGCCAATTTTGCAAAATGGGCTACAATCTACAGTAAAAATGGTAAAAATCATAAATACCAAATTGAAGTGAACTCTGATAATTTAGAGAATTATCTCCCTAAATCAGAGGATATAGTTGATGAACCTGTCGAAACCGATGAACCAATAGGCACTATAGTTGAGTTCGACGGTTTCATAATTATTCATGATAACAGAAGGAATGTGTGCGAAGAAATAATTCGATATTTAAAAAGGGAATTTTGTTGGTTTTTAGAATTATTTCAATCGAGGGGTTATAGCTTAAAAATAAATGGTAAAGAATTAGATTATTCTCCCATAATTATAAAGAATATTTCTAAAACGTATGAAGTACCTAATAATAGAGAAAATTTTAATGTGAAATATGTTTTGTGGGATGAGATGATAAATAAAGAATATTCATATTATTATTATTTAGATAATGATGGTAATGAGTTATTTAAAGAAACAACGACACTAAACAATCAAGGTGATAATTTCTATCACAGTGTATATGTAAGTAGCGATTATTTCAAGAATTTTTATTTTTCCAAAATTGGAGATGATAAACAAAAAGCAATTAGTGAAAATATGAATAGTGAGACATTCAAATATCTAAAATCTGTTTTAGAAAAGGAGTTGTATAATTTACGTAAACCTTTTCTAAAAGAAAATTCATCAAAAATTGTAGATGAATTTGCTCAGTATAATGTGGATTTAGTAATAAGAGAAGGCGATGATGATTTCGTTAAATTTAAAAAGGAAGAGTTGAGAAATGTTGTTTGCGAATTGTATCAAATTCAACCAAAGATATTTGCGAAATTGAATATTGAACAAAAGAGAACATTTATTGGACTTTTAAAATTGTTATTAGATTCGGACGAAAGAGATAGTTTGATAAGCATAATTGGTAAAGTAATTGATTTGAGTAGAGAAGAAAGACAGGAATTAGATAATATATTAAAAACTAACCAATTAAATCGTATTGTAAAAACTATAAAATTGATTTCGGGCAGATATAGGGTTGTTGAAGCACTAAAACAACTTGTTTTCAATCATGATTTCGGGGCTAACGAAAGAAATCATCTACAGCCATTAATAAAAAATAACTATTGGATTTTTGGTGAACAATATAGTTTGGCATCGGCAGATGAAGATTTTCAATCCGCTTTAAAAAAATATTTATATGTTCTTGATGAAAAGGAAAGAGACACCTCATTAGAACATGAAAACAAAAAAGATAGAATGGATATTTTTCTTTGTAAGAGAGATTTAACGTCCGATAGTAATCACAATATAATTGTAGAATTAAAGCACCCTACTAATATCCGTCTTGGAGAAAAAGAGGTTTCCCAAGTAAAGCGATATATGAGAACAATCAGGTCTATTGATGAGTTTAATGATCCCACTTCCAAATGGGATTTTATTTTAGTAGGTAATAAATTCGATTCGACTGATTATATACAATACGAATTAAAAAGTATGGAAAAAAATGGAAGAAGTGGTTTGATACATGAACCTGATGGGCAATTTAGCTTTTATGTTAAAACGTGGAGTCAAATTGTTAATGAATTTGAGAAACGCCACGACTTTTTAAACAAAAAATTAAAAATCGAAAAGAAGTCATTAATTAAAGAGGCTAAAAGTGCAGATGAATTGATACAAATCGCAAAAAATAAATAAAGAGGAGGCTTTGACCTCACCCCCTCTCCCCCCATTCCAGAATCGCATTCGCAATCAGATCCGTAAGATACACACCTCCGTGATACCCCATGAAGCCATATCTATGGTATCCCACCCTATCGTAGACCGGGAATCCACATCTCACGAATGCAACGTCCTCATCCTTAGCAATCGGCGTGCATTTCGTATTTCCAAACAGAATATCCACCTCATTGTCTTTCACTGCGCGCTGCAACTCGTACAAATCTCGCCCGTTCAATATCTCACCGTCAGTTACCGATTTCGCCTTCTGTAAGAACTTCCTGCTCGCTGTACTGCTCGAAACGATGACCGGTTCCATACCCAGTTCCGTCACGAACTCTGCAAGTGCAAGTGCGATGTCAGGGTCGGCGAATATAGCCGCTCTCTTGCCGCATGTCTTCATATGCACATCTACCATTGCATCAATGAGCCGGCCTCGCTCCCGTTCAAGCGAATACGGTATCTTGGCACCGGTCATATCACCTACGGCATCCAGGAAATGGTCAGTATTCGCAACTCCAATCGGGCAAATCGTATCGGCCGCCATACCATATTTACCCTTTAGATATACCGCAGCAGAACCACCCGCATGCTCACATAATGCAATAACGCCTCGTGCGTTTGCACAATCTTCTAGTTCGGCTACGGACGATCCACCGCGGGGAAAAGGTGGCTTTGGCAGCATAAGCGGGGCATTGAGAGTCTCCGAAATGTCGCTCAGAATCGAGTATGATATATTCATAGGATCGAGCATCTGCTTTATCTCTATGACATCGCCGGGATTCACCATTCCCGGTAGGATATTCAACTTTGCGTTCGCGGGCTCCGATTCTTCGGAAAGATGGGTTACAAGCGCTTTCAGTGCGTTGTCGTATCCCGTGACGTGCGACCCAACATAGCTCGGCGTGTGGATTGGAACCACCTTCGAATCTTCGTAATTACCTTCGCTGATGATCCCGTCAATGTCATCGCCTATGGTCTCCGAGAGGCAGGTAGTCATCACGCCTATGAGTTCCGGATGCCGTCTCGCAATTACGTTCTTTATTGACTCTACTAGATTCTTCTTCCCGCCAAATACAGATGCATCTTCACCGAGCGAGCTCACCGCCACCTGCACGGGCTCACCGAAATGACGGTTAAACATCCGCATTGGATATGCACTGCAGCCTTGAGAACCATGAACGAGCGGAACTGCGGCGTGAACACCGAAGAGCGCGTACATTGCTCCTATTGGTTGGCATATCTTAGCTGGATTAATCGTTACGCTACGCATCATTCACCCTCCTTATCAAACCCCACACCGGTGCGAATAGCGTCTTCTCGACGTCTCTTGCGAAGTTCAAGAATCCGGAATAGGCCGCATAAGGTCCTTTCTCGTATGCATGTCCGTTTATGAATGGCACGCCGAGCTTATATGCTAGATATTTCTCCTTGAGCCCGGAAATGAACAGGTCCGGCTTCAAGTCGGTCAGAATCTCTTCTAATTCTAGCGAGTTCGGATTGTCAATCACCAGCGCACCGTCATTCACACGCTCGCAAATCTTCGCATAATCATCTTCGTGCCCGAAGGTCGTAGCAGCGGCAATCGTTTCTACTCCAAACTCACGGAACATATTGATCCAATGCCATGCTCGTGGCGCACCCTGATAAATGAAAACGCGTTTACCCACGAATTTACTTCGGTATGCCTCGATTTTCGGCGCTATTTGCGCTACGTCTTCCTTGATTATCTCTTCTGCTTTGTCTTCCAAGCCAAAGAATGCGGCAACGTCTCGCAATGCCTTTGATGTCTGTTCTATGCCAAACAGAGTTGCCTTCACGACAGGAATACCGTATTTTTCCTCCATCAGGTTGCAGATATACGGCGTGGAGCGCTGACAGTGCATCAGATTGAGCTTTGCACGATGTGCCTGTGCTATTTCATCAACAGATGCGTTTCCGGTGAATGTGCACAAGATACGGATTCCCATGCGCTCAAATAGCGGCATTATCGCCCAGAGATCGCCCTGGATATTGTAGTCGCCAATGATGTTCATGTCGTAATCAGTCAGCTCTTCCGGTTCCTTTGTGCCGACCACTCGCTCAAAGAGCGTGTCATTTGCTATGTGATGCCCAAGCGATTGGCTGCAGCCTCGAAACCCCTCGCAGTTGAATGGAATAACCCGTATTCCTATTTCCTGCTCTGCGCGTTTGCACACACCACCGAGGTCATCCCCGATGAGTCCAATTGCGCATGTTGAATGGACGAATACGCCACTCGCCTCCGGGAATTCCTCGTGCGCCTCTAATATTGATTTATAGAGCTTATCTTCTCCACCGAAGATGATGTTATCCTCCTGCATGTCAGTGGAGAAGCAATATTTGCCGTGGAAGCTGGGATTATCCGACAGATTCTGTCTCGTGCCTCCGCCCCAGGTCCAGTAAGCGCAGCCGATTGGTCCATGCACCAGATGAATCACATCCTTTATCGGTCCACACACAACACCCATGCAACCTGCATACGTGCAGCCACGTTCTGTGAAATCGCCCGGTGTCGTCTGAACATTCGATAGCGGCAGAATATTCTCTGATCCCGCTTTGATATATGTGTGCTTCTCTCGTTCTGGTATGGCTTTATCCGAGTTTAAAAGAGTTAATGGCATAGCTCAAATCGCCTCCTCTCCGCGTTCTCCGGTCCTTATCCTGATAGCCCCCTCCACCGGGCATACAAATATACGGCCATCGCCTATCATCCCCGTTCTATTCGTTTCCATGATTGCCTCTATGACCGCTTCGACATTCTCGTCTGGCACGACCATTGTGATCATTCTTTTTGGGATATATCTCATACCATTTCCTTTTCCATCCTCAGGATTGATATTGGCAGGGGGGAAGAGATGCAGCCCCTTTTGTTTCCCCCGTCCAAACACCTTCTCGGCCGTGACTGAAGGTAAGCCGAGATCTGCAACTGCCCTCTTCGTCTTCTGTATCGCATTCATCCTGATTATCGCTATCACTTCTTTCATCCTTCTCAAATCCCCTTCTCGCCTGTTCTTATCGTGTACGCTTCTTCGACTTCAGTCAAGAATATCTTACCATCGCCGAAACTGCCGGTCCGCGCACTCTCCTGAATCCTATCTATCACCATTTCCACATCGCCGTCTTCGACCACTAACATCAGCATCACTTTTGGTAGCTCATCATACCTTGTTGGACCTATCTGAATCCCTTTCTGTTTCCCCCGTCCGAAGACATCGAGTTTCGTGAGTGCGACAAAACCGCCATCCGCTAGACGGTCTACCACTTCTTCCACCTTTTCCGGTCTCACAATCGCCCTTATCATTTTCATGCTAACACACCGGACTCCTGCATCAAATCCTCAAGTTCGTCGTATTCGAGTGGACGGGGAATCACGAAATTGTCGTTTTCTATGACGTTCTTAGCCAATTGAAGATACTCGTCCGCCTGATTCGATTCAGGGTCATATTCGATCACGGTCTTCTTGTTGATCTCCGCTCGCTGCACTATGTTGTCCCGAGGCACGAAATAAACCAAACGGCTTCCAATACGTTCTGAAAACGCAGTTAGTAGCTCAAGTTCATTGTCTACCTTTCGGCTGTTACAGATTATACCACCGAGTCGTATGCCGCTCTGCTTTGCAAATCTGACTATGCCTTTACAGATGTTGTTTGCGGCATACAGTGCCATCATCTCGCCAGAAGCCACAATGTATATCTCTTGCGCCTTTCCTTCCCGCATCGGCATTGCAAAGCCACCGCAGACCACATCACCCAGCACGTCATAAAACACGAAGTCCAAATCGTCCGTGTATGCTCCAAGCTCTTCTAACAGATTTATCGCTGTTATCACTCCCCTTCCTGCGCAGCCAACACCCGGCTCGGGACCGCCTGCTTCTACGCATTTTATACCGCCGAATCCCGTGTGCACGACTTCTTCAAGTGTCACGTTCTCTGTACCTACTTCCCGTAAGGTATCAAGCACTGTCGGCTGCCTTACACCGCCCACAAGCATCCTTGTTGAATCCGCTTTCGGATCGCAACCAATCTGCAAGATCTTCTTGTCCATCGTTGCAAGTGCCGCTGTCAGGTTCTGTGTCGTCGTGGACTTGCCAATTCCGCCTTTGCCATAGATTGCTATTTGTCTCATTTTTTTTCTCCTGCTCTGACATTGTTTAAAGCATCCTATTAGACTATTTGAGAACTCGGCACAAAGATTCACAAAAAATATGAAAGGTAAAAATCAAGAAAATAAATTATTGACACAGATTAACGCAGATTGACACAGATGATAAAGATCAACAATGTCAAACGTAAATAAATCAGTGTAAATCAGTGTCTTTAATAGAAGGTAGTTATACTTTATATACAAAGATTAATGAGGATGAGATGAAAGCACCGGAAAGAATCACGATTGCTATGGACGAAGATACCTTCAGTATATTTAAGAAGATGCGGGATGATCTGGGAATATCACAAAGCGAGTTGATGCGAGAGGCATTAAAATTTTACAACAAACATAAAACGCTATTTGAATCCATAGAAGATAAGAAGGTATATACCCATGCGGAGATGCTCTCGGCTGGCGAACACATTATATTGGACATTGACCATTGGCTTCTATTCTTGAGTTTTATCGAGTCGCATCCGGAAAAGGACAAGTTCTGGGACTTGCACAAGGTAATATGCGAAGCGCATGCAGAGCAGTTCAAGCATAAATTCTACCGTGTAGAATATATACTGAAACGACTCGAAACATGTAACTTATTTAAATTGAATAAGCAATCGAAAACGGAGTTTACGCTGGTTTTGGGTTCTGACGTGCCGAAGAAATTCGTTAAAACGGAACTTGAGGTGTTATTTGATGGGATGGACTGCAAGGTAGAGATAAAAGAGGATTTCTCAAAGCTGAGGGTGAAAGTGTTGCAAGATTTAAATCGTTGAGCCAACCGTAGACTTATCAGAGTTTTTGTCTTTTTGCATTTTCTTGTTTTTCCTATTCTTACTTCCATTCTAAAAAATGTTTTCTTGAGATCAACGTTGTGAAATTTCCCCCATTATCCTTACTGTTATAGGCGTGATTACAACAAATGCTTGTAGGTAAAGAATGATATAAAGTTGGTTCAAACATTTCTTAAAAACATTTCTTAAAGATTTTCCCATACCACAGGAGAAATTTCTGCCTCTCGAATGATCGCCCTCAAAGTTCCCACAGGTATGTCCCTCCCTCCGTGGATGGGAATTGGTATCTTCTTGCCGCTATCAGGATGTCGCATCGTCACATGCTTTCCACCACCAAAAGGACCTTCAAACCCTGCCTCCCGTAGTTTCCGAATAACTTCCCTCGGTTTCGCGGAGTGTAGTCTCGACATCTTCTATTTCATCAATTGCATATTGAAGGTAACATCCGTCAATCGCCGGGATTTCATCGCCGAAGCGAAGCGCCGTAATTATCCATGCTTCTATTGCATCCTTAGCCATCTCCACAGCCTCTCTTCTTGTTATACCCCAGGTGATGCATCCGGGAAGCACAGGCACTTCCACCGTCCAAGATGTATCTTCATTCCGAGAAAATCTCGCATGGCTCAAAGCCAGCCTTACATACTGCTCAAAAGTTATCTTGTTTGCCTGTTTCACCCCTCTCACCCTTTTAATCTTTTTCTCTCATGGCAATGTGATAGAAGCAGCCCCCATGAGTATTCTCCTCCTATGACAGGATTGTTGTAATGGCTTATAAATATAGTCATTCCGAAAAAATATGTGTGGGTTTGTTTTGATAATCCATAACTTTCCGGGTCAATACCTATCTGTCCAAGAATGTTGTGCTGCGTCTTGATTCCCTTCACCGTCTCAAAAATATCAATGGTAACTACAAATATAGTTTTGTTATTATGGACTACAAAAGGTGTTGTTTGTTCCTGATTGGCCAAGGCAAATCTTAGATCTTGCCCAGAAGTGTTGTAAATAATCAGATATCCAAATGGTTCATTGTAATCTAGCGTATATAGATATATCTGATTGAAACCCTTCGCGATGTAGTCAGTCCCTTTCCCTTTCTCTGGATTGAATATCTTGACATCAGCAATTAAGGGCTCATCGCTTTTCTGGGCAGCAATCAAATCAACTTCACCTGATACCGAAGAAGGTTCTATTACAAAATCTAACCCTTGGTCATGTAGATATTCGTATAAATGGAGTGCTAGAAGCTTTTCTCATATTTTGGTATTATCTTCCCAGGACTTGAACAAATGATTGCGTTGAAACCATTCGCATTTGTGTTTATAGCGTCTCAAGAGGGCAAGAATAGCCCTTTGGTCGTCGAGTTGTTCATCCAAATATTCATATAGCGGTTCAAGGAACGATGACTTAAAATATTCTAAGTTATCATTGTAGTTTCCTTTTTTACCATAGGTACGCCCTACCTTAACTTCGACCCCTTGATCGTCAGATTCAGCGCACTTTTTGATTACAAAATAAGAAGCAGTTGCATTTTCCAGTTCGTTATCGAATACTCGTTGAGACGCCTTAACAATTTTTTCCGCTTCCGCTTCAATTGAAGGGCAACGGCACTCTAAATCATCAAGAATACCAACGAAAATAGGATAACTTTTAAGAAAGCCCTGGAATTGCTTCAAAGAAAAGTGGAACACTTGATACTCTGTCGAGTTCAATCTTCTCACACGTTTCTGTAACTTGTAACGTAAATTTTGGATATATTCGGCGTTCATGTTTTACCTATATGTTTATCTTGACATTTAGATTTTTAAGGTTTTTTCAAGCTCTTGCATAGCTTTTCTGATAGCCCGCTCAGCTTTTCGACATTCGTTCATTTGGTCATCTAATTGAATATTGGATTTACACCCCCGACAAATGACAACATCTCGCAATCTTGCTTGTTTGAAAACTATTGCATTGTAAAAACCACAACGGGGACATGGAAACTCGATAGTTTCATTATCTAGGTTTATCATATCAAACCCTCAAATTGCATTTAGCATTAAGGCGGGCGCATAACGTTTCGTGTGTTTGTGAAGTGCCGAAGGCACTTGAGTGAGCGAAGCGAACCACAAACACGCTGTTAAGCGAAGTCGTAATCACATATCTCTTAGGTTTCAAAAGAATTGCTCTCCCGAAAGTTCAGACCACGATAGAGAATCCATAGGTTGCATAGGTCGCATTTCCTTCATACCCTTCATCGGTTTCATTTGTTCCATGCTTTTCATAGGCTTCATCATCTTCATTGGTTTCATTGGTCCACCTGTAGCGTTTTCAGTAAAGAAGACGCATTGACCACTATTGTCTCGAATCCATCCGTTCTCAAACCAACCTAGATGCCTTCCAGAAAACGAATAGACAGACCCATTGTCAAGATATGCGACTGGTTCGCCAGAAAAAAGATAGATATGCACGTCGTCTTTGGTATAGGCTACAGGCCTTCCATTTGAATCGTAAAATGTTGATTTCATCTAACTACCCCCTTTTGCTATGATTCAATTTCGCCTAACTTCCGGATATCCGAACTCAATGTCGGATATCCTGCCATATTGGTATAATATGTGAAGTGAATGTCGTATATACTTACCATAGACAAACTTTCTACATCCTCAAAAATTCCTCTCCCCGTCTTCTTTATAACCTCCATTATTTTACCCTGCATATTTCTCACTTATAAAACGTTGCAAGATAAATACTTGTTGATAAAAAGAGAAGGTCCTGGTAGTGTAGTCCCTACCATCCCCCGCAAGTTATTATCCCCCCCCTATTCTGTTCCACTACGACACCAATATCTCCTCGAACAAATCCGCCTCCAGTTCATGCAGCATTGGTATACCCGTGACTTCGGCTGCAAGTTTGCTCAATGACGCAATATCGCCCCGATCTATCAAATCCAGTTTGAACTTCCTTGTACCAGCAAGCAACTGTTTCAAACCGAGTCCTAACCGCTCACTCAGATATGTATAGACGCCAACGGCAGACCAGGGTATCTCCTTGCCTACTTTACTACCGTATTCCGTTTTTAACTCCTCAGTAGCGATAAAGAACTTTTCTGGGTCATTTCCGTATTTATTTGCAAAATCACGTGGCAATCTGTTTTTTTCAGCGAGTTCCGAGTAATAAAGAGCTTTCATCGCTGCCGTCAACGGCGACCTTGCCATTGTTATTGATTTTATATACGGACCATTGCCGAAGTTGCTCATAGCAATCGTCTTGAACATCTGCGTCTCATTCACGAACCCGCCAGCCATGCTCATGTCAGGCACGTATTTACCTTCTCGCTCCAATATCCGTGCACACTTCAATATCTGTGCTTCTAAATACACGGTAGGCGTGCTCATCTCGTTCATCATCGGTACAGGACTCATGCCCGTCCCGCCACCGGCGCCATCAAACGTTATGTAATCCACTTTCGCTTCCGATGCCACTTTCATCGTCCATGCAACGTCCACAGGTCGGTAAGCACCTGTTTTTATCGTTACGTGTTTTGCACCGATATCACGCAGCCATTCGACATCCTCAACAAAACCACGCTCCTCTGGGAATCCCACGCGGCTGTGCCGCTCGAAGGTCTTGAACAAACCGTCTTTGAACGCTTCCTGAACTGCAGGCTCTTCGGGGTCCGGCTGCACAATATAGCCCCTCTTCTTCAGGTCTAATGCCCTTTCAAGAGACGATACACGTATTTCACCGCCTATTGCCTTTGCGCCCTGTCCCCATTTCCTCTCCACTATGTTCACCTCCAATTTAGACACTATGTATTCATCCACGCCGAATCGCTGGTCTTCTACATTCGTCTGCACCGCTACATCACCGTATTTTCCGTCCCAGTATTCCTTGAACAGTTTTACTCGCCGCTCCATCTCCGGTGATTTCGTTACTTTTCCGTTCGTGAATACCGATTCTTTGTCAACGCCGCAGACGTTCTCGCCTATGATGATTATTATTCCTGTGAGTGCAGCACCGATTGCAAGTCCATCCCAGTTGTTCCTTCCCACATCTGTAGACCCGAAAGCGCCACTTGCCAGCGGTGTCTTTAACGGAATACCTCCTATCTTCGATTCTATGTTCACATTCGGAAACACAGCCAAATCAGGGCTTGGTTCTATTCCTTCTGCACCTCGCAGTCGCGAAAGGATATTAAAATCAGAGAAATCTAGTCTATAATCCTTGTTTGACGCGGCTGTGCTCCAGCCATACTGCTCCGGTTCTGGATACAATACCTCTCGACCCCTAAACGTACTCTTCCCTATTTCGCATAGCACTGTACACTCTTTCACGCATATCGGACACATTCCACTCATCGTATTCACATCTCGCCTTCTCACGGACGTTCCCGTGGTAGACCTCGCATTTGCATATATATCTGTCATTTATTTCAATCACCTCTCCCTATTTGCAATGTAAACGAATATGGATTCGTCATACATGCAGAGCAAATCTGCATTTGATCCCGTATCAGGCCATAATTCCCGTATTTCTTATTTATAGCAAATCTTTCCATCTTTTCTATTCCCTCAACGCTCATCTTCTTCGTCTCTATTACCCCTGCAGAAGCAGTAGCTTTTACAAGCTCTTCACCTACTTTTGTCCGGATTATTAATGTCGTCCATCCATCCGGCGAACCCGCAGAGCCTGCTGAAACATCTGCGAGTTGTGATGTGAAATCTTCACATATCTTGCATGTATCCCGTACGCAATGTTCCATATCTTTTGTTGGAATACTAACTTCTTTGTCCTTTGTAACCACCATAAAGTTCCCCTTTGTAACATAAAACCTCTGTACATCTTTAATATCTATTCCTTCTCTCTCTGACAGAAACGTAACCAGGTCACGGTGCCAGAACGCTTTGGTGCCAAAAAGCCCGATTAAAAGTTTCACCCTATCCAGTTCCAAAGAGGAGTCATGGAGAGCTTGAAGCCTTCTCACTGCCTCTATATTACAGCCCGTGCCAACCATTGCGATATTTTCATAGCCGCGGTCTATCGCATCCCATACACCCAGGACAGAAGGACAAGCGGTGTATTTTGGACCTTTGCCAAGCAAGACTTCTTCTGGTGTTGAGGCAACGAAGGGTTCGACTTTCCAATCTTCTGTCCTCGTAGCAACAACCGCAGCATCTATAAATCCACTTCTTTCCGCTTCATATAACATTGCAGTTACAACACTGCCATCCTGCCCCACCGCTCTCATGCCCTTATCCGTTGCTCTTGCACTTAATATTTCCTTGTAGTATCCAAGAATCCGCCCCTCGGGCGAGGACGCACAAGGGCTGAAATCACATACGCCATATTCCATCCTCGGGCACTCCTCCTCACATAAACGACAAGCTGCGAACGTGCGAGGGCAGAAACTGAAACAGAAGCCCTTTGACACTGTTCCCCCACAGCCCTTATCCCACACCATCTCTTCTTCGCTATACTTCTTATAATCCGGTATGAACGCTGCACATGCACCACAATAACAGCATACAGGAAGACTTCTTTCGTTTGTCATAAACTAGGTTCTCCTACTTTCCTTTTTTATCTTTAAATCTTCTCCATATTTACCTTTCATAGCAGTAGATATAAGACTATTTAAGAACTTTTCATAAAAGTTATGAACTCTTCAGAGCACCGGTAGATACTCATTCAACTCCCATTCCGACACGTTCACACGATACTTGTCCCATTCTACCTTCTTTGATATGATGAAGTTGTTGAAGGTGTGGTCACCTAAAGCTTCTCTCACCAGTTCACTATTCTCTGTCAGTCCAATAGCCTCAATCAAACTCCCAGGTAGTGACATTATCCCTTCCCTCGCTCTTTCTGCACCATTCATTAAATATACATCCTTCTCCGTGGACGGTGGCAATTCGTACTTACCCTTCATTCCTGCAAGCCCAGCAGCGAGCATCACAGAGAATGCCAAATATGGGTTGCATGCGGGATCAGGACTTCGATATTCCACTCGTGTCGCTTTCTCTTTCCCCGGCTTATACATCGGCACCCGTACAAGCGTAGAGCGGTTACGACGTGCCCAGGTAATATACACCGGCGCTTCATAGTCCGGAACCAGACGCTTATACGAGTTTATCCACTGATTGGTTACCGAGGTTATCTCCGGTGCATGTCTTAACAATCCCGCGATATAGCCTTTTGCATGCTCAGAAAGTTGATATTCTTCTTTTTGATCGAAGAATACATTCCTATCGCCTTTAAATAACGATTGATGCACATGCATTCCAGAACCATTCACACCGAAGAGGGGTTTAGGCATGAACGATGCATAACAGCCCTGTTGCTGTGCTATCTCCTTTATCACTATTCGGTATGTCATCACCTGGTCGGCCATAGTAAGCGCATCTTTATAACGAAGGTCTATCTCATGCTGCGAAGGTGCAACTTCGTGGTGGCTTGCTTCTACATCTATCCCCATTGCCTCCAGCGTTAAGACAGCATCCCTACGTAAGTCGCTTCCCGCATCCAGGGTCATCAAATCGAAATAACCGCCCTCATCCAGTAACTCCGGATTTCTATCGCCTCGAAAATAGAAGTATTCCGGTTCCGGACCGACATAGAATGTGTAGCCGTCCTCTTTCAACTGCTCTAAGTTCCGCTTCAATATATACCTCGGATCGCCCTCGTATGGGTTGCCATCGGGCTGTAGGATGTCACAGAACATTCTCGCAACTACATCCGCCTTTGGCCGCCAGGGAACAATTCGGAATGTTGTGGGGTCGGGTTTCGCGAGCATGTCGCTTTCGTCTATCCGAGCAAAGCCCTCTATCGAAGAGCCGTCAAAGCCCATCCCTTCGTCAAAGGCGGCTTCTAATTCGGACACGGAAATGGCGACGCTCTTTAACCGCCCCAGGATGTCGGTGAACCAGAGTCCGATGCTTTTTACAGCTCGCTTCTCTATCGTTTCAAATACTCCCTCTTTCGTCTTTACTTCTTGCACCATTTGTCATTCCTCATCATCATGATATAATTAAAAAGTATAATGGTTTATTAATTTAATTTTGTATATCAGATAGATCGAGCTTTTCAGCACGGATATTTGAGAAATCCACACAAAAATCAAGATGCTTTTTAATATTTCCGCTTCACTTCTTTCCATTAAAATTGCGAAAATGGAAATGAATGGTTATATGTAAAAAAGAAAAGGGTTTGAGGCAAATTCCACAAAAAGCATGGGTGGTGGCGGAGGAGATATAATCGATTTTGGTCATGTGACTACAGCGACCAAAGATTCAGAAGAGTCTTTTTCCTTTTCCTATGGTATTTGCTCTCCATCTTCAATCATGCTTTCGATGGTCATTTTAATCACTTCTCCAGGGATTTCCACGAGGGAATTTATGTTACAATCTTCATTTAAACCTGACCTCAATTCTTCTAGTTCCCAGCCAGGATATAGGTACATTTCTGTCCGTCTCATCAAGTCTCTTCAGCAGCGTCTCAACAGCCACTTTATGATTCTTCTTATAATTGCCGTAGAACGTTACAACAATCCGATCCGCCTCGGCTTTTACCACCGCCGGAAATTCGATGATCTCCTCAAAAACAGATTGCACAGTAATATTCCCGAACTCCGCCACCATATCTTTTTTCAAACATGCCAACAGATTGAATGCAAACAGCTTCATCGCAAACATCGCTGCAATCTTGTTCAATTCAATATTGGGCAATGCATCCAATCCTAAGAAGTCGCAATCCTTAAAGAAATTCTCGATCCGCCATCTCCAGCTTTGTTCATTGAGAATTTGCTCTTGCGTGCTCTCGTAGTCGTTTGTCAGGTAGCCATGATCTTTTTTCTTGCCTTCCTCAAGAAAGCAGACAACAATAAGCTTCGTGCTGCCAGAAAAGTTACAGAGGGTCGTATCCTTGAAGGCGATTGATCGGTTATCTGCTCAATAACTGCTTGTAGGTAGAGAAACCCGATGGCTGAGTAGGAATAACCTTGGCCTGGCGCAAAAAGACTATCCCTGCTGAGGCTATTGTGGCCAAGCCCCGAATTGTGCGAGAGCACATGGCGCAGGGTGATGATATCCCGGTACTCAGAGGGAGGCAGCCACGGTTCTGTCAAATAAGCGTTCAGAGGCACATCAAGCGAAAGTTTGCCCTGATCGACAAGCCGCAGCGCGATGTAAGCGGTCACCACTTTACTGTTAGAAGCCACTTCGAATAAGGTTTCTTGTGTAACTGGCTTTTTGATGAGCGCATTCGCAACGCCAAAACCCTCTGTCCAGACAACCTCACCATTACGGATGAGTGCAACAGAAACCCCTGGTATGTCCTCTTGATGCATATATGCAGGAATAAAACTTTCAAGGTCTGCGACGACCTCTTCTAAAGGTTCTGACATCCGCAGCGGTGGCTCCTGTTGAGACTGTGTGATAATGTTATCTGTTATGGCTTGTCCTGAAGTTGATAAAACCAAGACCGTGAAAACACTACAAAATATTAAGGCGGGGGGAGCGGGTATATGTGTATGAGCGGGAGAACTACAGGGATAGTACAGGCAAAGTCAAGCACCGTAACACCCGCTATTTAGGTATAGAAGTGACAACAAATGGCGAAAAGCAGATAATTCCTCCGAAAAGACGCTTTAAAGAGTTTGAGATTACGAAATCGGTAAGATATGGAGACATAGCAATTCTTTTCGATTTATTCAAGCAATATGGACTTATCGAGCTATTAAACGGATTGATTCCAAGAAGAGGACTGCCAGTGGGCGAAGTTTTTGCATCGCTTGCAATCAACCATATAATTGACAGAGAAACTCTCAATCAGTTTTCCAAATGGTATCGGGATACAGCATTGGAAGAACTCACCGGTATCAGGCCCGAGAAACTAAACTCCACCAATCTTGGTGCGGTAATGAAGACCTGTGGTAAAATAGGCCCGGAGGGCACCGTTGACGTCTGCATTGAACTGTTCAACAAAATAAAGCATCTTGAAGCGGAATCGTCTACATTGATCGATGACATCACCTCCACGTATTTTTATTCGACAAAAATGCCTAAAGCGCGACGGGGGTACAGCCGAGACGATAACAGCTTACCTCAGATAAACATTGGATTGGTCGCAACAAAGAACAAAGGTTTACCCGTCCTTTTCAGAACTTTTCACCACGAATTTTGAGAAGAGTGCATCAGAGCTAATTTCTACGTATTTTGGCAAAGACGTCATTGAAAAGTTGGAGTTTGCGGATGCGCTCTTTTAGGGTTGTAGCCTATACAACGCTGAATGTCAGGTTATATTCATCACCCCATCCGAGTTATTACATCGGCAATCAATTCCGCCTGTTTAAGCACCGTTTCTGTTGCAAGTGCTTGCATATCCGGCGGATAGCCATAATGTCTTAATGTCCGTTTTACAATTACTTTTAATTTCGCCCGGACGCTTTCTTTTATCGTCCAGTCGATAGATGCGTTTTGTTTCACCTTCTCAAATAAAACAACAGCCAATTCTCGTAGTTTCTCTTTTTGCATTAATTCTCGTGCACTTTCATTATCGGCAATTGCAGTATAAAAAGCGTATTCACATTCTGACAAGTCCATTTCCTGTGGCTCTTTGTCCATCCTCTTTATCTCTTTACTGAGCTCAATCAATTCTCTGATTACTTCTGCCGCTGTAATAACCTTATTGTGATATTTCTTGATGCTACCTTCCAGCATTTCCATTAACGATCTGCTTTGAACCAGGTTCTTCTTCACCCGTGCTTTTATTTCATCGTTAAGCAACTTTTTAAGAACTTCCAGAGCGATGTTTTTATGTTCCATGTTTTGGACTTCTAAGAGGAATTCTTCTGATAGAATGGATATATCTGGTTTCTTAATGCCTGCGGCATCGAAAACGTCAATCACCTGTTCAGTTACGAGCGCTTGATCTATAACTTGCCTGATTGCGGTTTCTATTTCATCGTCGGTTTTGCCTGTTCCCGTGCTGTCAAACTTTACCAGTCTGGCTTTTATCGCCTGATAGAACGAGACTTCGTCCTTTATAGCCATTGCCTGCTCATGCGGAATGGCTATAGCGAACGCTCGTGATAAAGCTGTCACTTCATCAATGTACCGTTTCTTACCGTTTTCTAGGCCAAGGATATGCTCCTGTGCAGCGAGTATTAATGATAGCTTTGTTGAAGTGTCTGCGGCATAGTAAAGGTCATATGGAAATCCATGAAACATCTGTGATACAATTTCGCGTTTCTCGTGCATCAGTTGAACCGCCTGTTCCTGAAGAACGGCGGGATCGCCTTTTCCGCCGCTGTCAGAATAGATCTTTACTGTTGCGCCGTCCTCAACCGCCTGGGCTATCCCGTAAACATCAACGTAATTACCAAAAACAGCGGGCGTGTTAACGTCTGTTTTTTCAATAGGCGTACCAGTGAAGCCGAGGTAGGTTGCATTGGGCAGGGCGTCGCGCGTATATTTCGCAAAGCCGTAAACATTCCCTTCTTCAGGCTGAAACTTCTGGATGGTTGTAAATACTACTCCGCCAGATGCGACGTTTAAAAGCTCTTTCAAATGGTCTCTGCTTTCTGCCTGAACCGGATCCTGCCTGAGAAGTTGCTTTGACGCGGCAAAGGTATCAAAAAGCTGGTCGTCCAGATCGTTTCTGTCTGTGATTACCAGTATGGTCGGATTGTCCATGGTGAGCACGATTTTACCGGTGAAAAATACCATTGATAGCGATTTACCGCTTCCCTGGGTATGCCAGACCACGCCGCCTTTCCTGTCACCTGCAGGTTGGGCATCTACACTGGTTAGACCGTAGCTTTCGGGCGATTCCATCACCTTTAAACCATGTACGGTTCCGTTTTTGTTCATTAAATACCCTGATGCCCGCAAGGTAGATACTACGGCTTTATTCACGGCGTAGTATTGATGATACGCGGCCAATTTCTTGATGGTAGTAACTGTCATTACACCACCCTCTCTTCCGTCTCTCCCAATGGGAGAGAAACCTTCTTTTTTGCAAGAGAGACTTTTT
>QENH01000147.1:17548-21308 GCA_003336485.1 Candidatus Methanophagales archaeon | reverse complement strand
AGTCAATTTGCTCAAACTCTTTTGGGTGCCGAATTTTGTGTGCTTTGGCCCCCATTGCCTTGGCCATCATGCAAAAATCGACTGGCGGAATCGCATTTGCGGGCTGATTTATGCCCTGCAAAGCAGAATACGCCGCGAGCCAGAGGGTGATATGGATTGATCCGCGATTTTCCACGCTGTGTTGTGACAATTGGTGCGCCAATAAGTTCGGCAAATGTAATGATCTCCTGCGTCGCACCTGCGCAATCATGGCCTATCAATAACACTACCTTGCGGTTTTGGCTTAAAACCGTGTACAATTCCTGGCAGAGCTTTTCCAATGCCACAAAATCCACCACTGATGCAGGTTTGGTCACCAAGCAGTGCAAATTTGGGAACGCGATTAGTCCACTTGCTGGAGAGCGAAGGATGTCGACCGGCACACTTAACAGATTGGTTGCCCCCGGGCCTGTGGTTGCACAGCATACAGCAATCTTGCCGGTCTCACGCGCATAGCCATCAGCCATGAAAGCCCCGCCCGATTCATGTCGTGTGAGTATTGCACGGGTGCCGCCCCTTCTTTCGCTACGTGCAAGAGCATCGTACAGAGGGCCAAGAGGGCTGCCTGGTACGCCAAAGACGTATTCCACACCAAATTGTTCTAAATAGCTGACGATTAAATCACTTAGCGTCATTAATCTTTATTCTATTAGTTCTCAATTGTATATAAATCCTTTATGTACAAGAACAAACAAGAAGCCAAAAAGCTCGTCAATAATGCATTGGCCGCAGGCCGGCACGCCCTCTTTGAGCCGGAATCGAAAGCTCTGGTAGCTGCATGGGGCATACAAGTGCCAAAATCGGTCTTGATCAATGGGCTTGAGGATGTAGCACTTAAATCAAATGAGATTACTCCACCTCTTGTTCTCAAAGTGGTGTCGCAAGACATCCTACATAAAATGGAGTTCGGAGGGGTAATAACAGATATAAACGATGCAGAAGAAGCGCGCGTTGCATTGAGCGCGATGAAGCGGACTCTTACGGAAAAGGCACCAAAGGCGAGGATAGCTGGATTCCTTTTGGAGGAGACTGCTCCCACGGGGATAGAGCTGATAATAGGTGGCTTGAGGGATCCGCAATTTGGTCCTGCTGTTATGTTCGGCACAGGCGGCTTTGCCGTGGAACTCGTTGCGGATGTGAGCTTCCGGCTCGCACCACTGAACAGGGAAGAGGTTTTTGATATGATGCGTGAGGTAAAGAGTTATCCATTGTTGACAGGATTCCGGGATTCGAAGCCTGTTGACCTGGAGAAACTGGCATCTACCGTTATGAAAGTGTCTGATATATTACTGGAGATAGAAGCGATAAAAGAACTAGAAATAAACCCGCTTTTGGTTCATGAAGAGGGTGCGGTGGCTGTGGACGCGCGGGTGGTGTTGAAATGATCGTCCAAAATAAGAACCTAAGGGAATATTAGATGCAGGAGAAAGTTAATGGGAGCTATTTTTAGATTTGCGGATGAGTTAGGGCCAGCAAAGGTTATTCACGTTTATGAGTTTAAACGAAATCGCACTCAATGTGATTTTCTTTTAAAAATGCGCTTTTTCGCTCATATATCTCTTCCCTCTCCTTAATAATAGCAGCTATTGGTGCCATTCCAGAACAAATTTTATTTGGTTGCAATTGCCATTCCCTTAGATTTCTTATTGGAGTTATTAGCGCATCTCCCCGAGTATCAAACTCTTTACGCCGCACCATACGTGTTAAATACTGTGAGAAATCGAGAAAGAGTTCCCTTTCTATATTACCACCACCTGCCCATACTAATTTCGGTGGTAAATCACTCCATAATTCCGACGGTCTGTATTTCCATAGCCTAATAGCTTCTTTCTCCTCTTCACAACGACTAAACAACGTTTTCAAGTCAGAATCCATGCTTTCTCTTATTTTGGGGTTGAAAATATTCAAAACGCCGCCTGTTTTGGAATACACGGATTTATATGCGAATTCCTTTTCAGTTAACGACAGTATCCGTTGATAGTCCTTAAAAACCGGCGCATTCTTTACGACTGGGAATGCGTTGAAGAAATTTGTGGCACTTTTATTTAGCACGACATCTTCATACGGCGTTCTATCTTTTAATTCAGAGTAAGGCATGTTTAAATTACATTCAATCTGAATAATGAGTGTTTTCTCTGCACTTTCTTTTGTTGGAAACGAGAATTTAAAGAGTTGCAAGCTACCGGATTCCCCATCTCCGCTGGCTATTCCCCCCCTCATTTTTTATCACTTCCACCGGCTTATTTGCTTCAAAGCGAGTTTTGCTTCCGGATACTGTGGCATTGCCGCCAGTGCCTCTTTTAAATACCTTTTTGCTTCTTCATAATCGCGTTCCACGTTCATTTCGATAACAGCGAGATTATATAAAGACCTCGCTTTTAGTTCCTTAGGTTTATTTGCGGTTTGGTGATTGATAACCGCCTTTTCATAATACTCAAAAGATTTGTTAAACACGCCTAAAAGATGATATACGTAACCAAGGTTATAATAGCAGTGTGCATTATCGGGTCTCAATTCAAAACCCTTAAAGAATCCATCCCGTGCTTTGAATATATTACCGTAGTAGCGGAGTTGCAATTCTGCCATCCCGACTTCGATAAACCAGTTGGGTGGGTATCTCGCCAGTAACTTATAATACCTTTCTATGTCAGGGACATATTTTTCTTCGTCTGCCTTTACATATAAAAACATTAAGCAGCCCCATTCGAGTGTGGGTTCGTTCTTTTCCATGTAGTCTCTTAAGTAATCTAAAAGAGCGGGAGGGGATTCTACTTCTTCCAGTATTACATCTTTGTAATTCTCTTCGGTTAAGACGACATCAAACTCTTTACCGATTTTTGCTAAGTATCTTTGCAGTCTCTTCCTCGCCATGATGGTTATATAAAGACCTTATCACAGTGTCACATAAAAAGGTCTTTGTTTCTTGTTCATGTTCTCGTTCGTCCGGATCGGTTCCAAACTTCTTCTACCTCTATGCTGTCCAGATCAAAATAGACTTGGGATGCGATGGCTTCTATATCCACGTCACTCAGATATTCTATCGCTATTTGTTCTATTCTGTTCGCAACCTTCGGGTCCTCTTTAGCGAGACGCCTTAGTATAGCGAAAGCGTCATCGGCGCTAATCTCGTCAAGAATATTCCTTGTTCTATTGCTTCTCTTTTGCATATCAATACCTGGTGCACCCCCCATTTAGATCGGGATGATTAATTGGTAAAGTAAGAATGTTAATCAATATAATTATATAATTCCAAATATTTTATTATACCGATAATAAACTGAATGCCAATAGGGAAACCATACTATGACCACTGTTTTCATCAGCTACAGTCACGAGGATGAAGTCTGGAAAGACCGCCTGGTGACTCAGTTGGGTGTGCTACAGCAGGAGGGTCTTATCGATCTGTGGGACGACCGCAGCATCGGTGCTGGTGGAAACTGGTATCAAAAGATTCAAGAAGCTATTGCAAAAGCCCAAGTGGCTGTGCTTCTTGTCTCCGCCGATTTTCTCACTTCAAATTTCATTCTGAGCGAAGAGGTGCCTCGCCTGTTAGAGCGCAGGGATAAGGAAGGGCTTCGCATCTATCCTGTTATCATCAAACCCTGTGCCGGGAAGCAAGTTAAATGGCTTGCTCGAATGAATCTTCGGCCAAAAGATGGTAGACCCATCCAGGGGGGGGGGGGGGTGTGTTTCGGGTGGAACCCGCCTTGGGGGCGTTTGG
>QENH01000147.1:0-17538 GCA_003336485.1 Candidatus Methanophagales archaeon | reverse complement strand
CCCCCCCCCCCCCCCCCCCCCCCCCCCCCCCCCCCCCCCCCCCCCCCCCCCCCCCCCCCCCCCCGCGGGCCGCGCCCTGAGTTTCAGGTTGAAACCGACTTGGCGGCGATTGCTGATGAGATTGCTGACATCATTGGGCCTACCGTGGAGATGCCCAAAAGGGAAGGGGACATACCATTAGGTCCTGAAAAAATATCACTTGCCAAACTACCCTCCAGCAGTATTTATATATAAAAAGAATCTATCTGAAATTAGAAACTTAAATACTGGCTCTGTACTTAAGTAGAGGCTATAGTATGGTTGGAACTGGATGGGTGTAAAAGATGGCATACGAATATGATGTTTTTTAAAGTTACGTAACGGAGTCCCCATTTGGAGAATGGGTTCATGAACACCTTATGCCTTTTTTCAAGCCATATCTAAAAGATACGTTAAATCAAGAAGTTAATATTTTCGTTGATAGAGATGAAATTTATTCAGGTGATGCCTGGCCTGAACGCATAAAAAATGCTCTTGCCCATTCAAAATGCATGGTTGCTATTTGGTCACCATCATACTTCAATTCCACTTGGTGCAAACTTGAATGTAATGTTATGCTTCGTCGAGAAAAGGAACTTGGGTATCGAACGATAAAGAACCCGAGTGGATTAGTATTACCCATAAATATTTTTGATGGTGAACACTTCCCATATTACGCAAGAAGAATACAATATTTAGATTGCAGAAATTTTTTTAGAGTAAGTCCAGGATTTAGGAAGACTGAAAGATATGTTGATTTCCAAGATCTCTTGATTAAATGGGTTTCTGCCGTGGCAAAATCTATAAATAATGCACCCCCTTGGTCCGAGAACTACGAGATATGGCTGGATGATCCAGTTGATTATTTTAATCAAACTTCTGATTCTAGCTTTAGGTTACCTATTTTGGAGTGATTTTATATGGGACAAATAATTACATTTTATTCCTATAAAGGCGGAGTTGGGAGGACAATGGCGTTAGCAAATATAGCCGTTCTTCTTGCTCAATGGAGATATAAAATTCTTATTGCTGACTGGGATCTCGAGGCTCCCGGACTCGAATATTTTTTCAAGGATTATCTGAACTTGGAAGCAGTCACCCAACAAAAAGGTATCATAGATCTTCTGAATCACGTATCTAATAATGAATCAGAACAACACCCTAAGTGGAGAGATTGCTTAATAAATGTAAGTCTGCCCGATATTAAAGAAGGAACTCTGCAATTAATAACCGCGGGTAAAAGAGATGAGATGTATTTTAACAAGGTTCGGAACTTGGATGTGAATACATTCTATATAGAAAAAAATGGTGGGATCTTTGTTGAAAACCTTCGTAATGAATGGAAAGAAGCGTATGATTTTGTGCTCATAGATAGTAGAACGGGTATTACAGATTATGGTGGGATATGTACAATTCAATTACCTGATATACTTGCCCTTCTTTTTACAGCAATGGAGCAAAGTTTGAAGGGGATTATCGAACTCACAAAAAAGGCTTTTACGGCTCGCCAGAAACTACCAGTTGATCGTCTTAGATTAGTATCAATACCCATACCAAGTAAGTTCGACACACAAAAAGAATTTGAAATATCCCAAGAGTGGTTAAATCGATTTGCCTCTGAACTTAAGGGATTATATGCTGATTGGCTCCCTAGGTCTTTTAAAAGACGCGATATACTTGAAATTACTAAAATTCCCTATGTCCCTTACTTTAGTTTCGGAGAGAAATTGGCAGTTTTAGAGCAAGGTACAAATGACCCTGTTGGTCTTGGGTATGCATATGAGACTCTTGCAGCAATGCTAGCTAATAATCTTGAATATCTTGAACTATTGAAAGATGACAGGGATCTTTATATTTGGAAAGCCTCTAAAAAAGAGGCAGAGGGAAAATCGGGCATCTTTATTAGCTATAGCCATAAAGACGAAGTCTGGAAAGATCGCTTGGTAAGTCATTTGGGTGTACTGCAACAGGAAGTTTTTCTTGATGTATGGGACGACCGCCGTATTGGTGCTGGAGAGGACTGGTACCAGAAAATCAAGGAAACCCTCATAAGAGCCAGAGTGGCAGTTCTACTTGTCTCGGCCGATTTTCTCACATCTAAATTCATTCGTAGTGAAGAGATACCTAGCCTGCTGGAGCGCATGGATAGGGAAGAGCTTCGTATCTATCCGGTTATCCTCAAACCTTGTGCCTGGAAACATGTTAAATGGTTTGCTCGAATGAATCTGAGACCTAAGGATGGCAAGCCTATCTCTAGCGGGAATGTGCATCAGATTGATGCTGATCTGGCGACGATTGCCGATGAAGTTGCCGCTATCATCGAGAGTAAAACCCCTAAAACACTGTTGGAAACTTCTTCCATTGATCCCCAAAAGATCCCGCAGGAATACAAGGACTGGGTAAGAGAATACTATTCGACAATTTCTTATGATCAGTTGGCGAAAAAAGGAGAAGTACTTCCGGTTCAACTACTCGAGGTCTATATCCCTCTTGAAACGGCCAATCCGTTTCATAAAGCGGAAATGTTGAGAATGAGTAAGGCTCGTGGTGAAGAATCACGATTGGTACTGAAAGACGAGCTTGAAGGAGAAGCTGATTTGAAAGAGCCCGCAACAATAGACCTCGAGGCGCTTCTGGGGCGCGAGGATTGCATTCTTCTTCGTGGCAAAGCGGGTATGGGCAAGACAACGTTGATAAAACATCTAGCTAACACAATAACCGGGGGTTCGTGTCAGAGCTCCCTTAGAGACTACCTACCGGTGATGGTATTTCTAAAAGACTTCTGGCTCGTTTACCGCGAAGAAATGACGAAATCCCGAGGGAAAATCTCTTTTGAGCCGCTATTGAAAGCATACCTCGAAAAGATCAAATGCCCACTCAACTTGGCGGTTATATCTTATTTCCTTCAACATAACAGGGCCTTGTTCATGTTCGATGGTCTGGACGAGATCCCGGAGGGAATTCGTGATGACCTTGTAGAACTCATCGCGGACTTCCAATTCGAGAACAAAGGTAACCGTTTTTTGATTACCGGGCGACCACATGGTATTGCCGGGAGACCGCATGAACGGTTTGGGAAATACCTTTGTGAAATCGAATATCTGGATGATCAAAGGATAAACGAGTTCATAAGGAAATGGTTCAGAGCAGTCTCAGGCAAAGCCACTGGACTTGCAGATACGACTGCAGAAGATATGATCTCGGATATCGTGTTTCATGAACATGTATCGGTTTTTACTCAGAACCCACTGCTATTAGCCGCGGTGTGCGTGCTATACCTGGCAGGCGGACGGATCCCGGAACAGCGAGCTGACCTCTACGATCGCATAGTAGAGAATCTATTGTGGCGGCGTTTCCACGATCCTGCGGAACCCGAGAAAGTGGACGAGGTTCGAGAGTTTCTCATGCTTTTAGCTTTTGAGATGCAGAATAAGAATCTCAAGACCTTTGAAGTAGGTGATGGGTTGGATGTATTGAAGAGAATTTCCATAAAAAAGGATAATGAGCAGGCAAATGAGTACCAAAGGCGTATAAAGCATCTGTTTGACGAAATCGAACCCAACTGCGGGTTATTTAACCGGCTTAGTGGCGGTGAAATAGAGTTTACGCATCTGACATTTCAGGAATTTATGGCTGCAAAGCAGATCGTTTATATGGATCTTGACTATAACGAATTTCTTGTGAATGACTGGTGGGCGGAAACGATTCTCCTTTATACCGGCCTCCTCAGTCTTGAGATGAGAAAGAGGAGTAACAATGTAGTAGATGCGATTTTAAACACAAAACAAGAAGATGAAAAAATCAAAAGACGGCTCTGGCTGCTCGGGTCGAGGGCACTGCGCGATTTCCAGCCGTCCATAAGAGATGATCACGTTGTGGCTCTTGCTCGTAAGAAACTGTATGATTTGATTGACTCAAATGCCAGTCTGGAAGAGCGATTTGAGGCAGGTGAAATCGTCGGTGTACTGGGCGACCTGCGTATTAAAGTAGATAATCTCGATATGGTCCTTGTAAAAGAGGGCAAGTTCATGCGGGGTAGTAGTGAGGATGATGCTTTTTCTAGAGAAAAACCGCAACGCGAAATATATCTTGACGATTTCATGATCGGCAAGTACCCCGTAACGAATGAAGAATTTAAAGAATTCGTTGATGACGGTGGGTACAAGAGGAAAGAGTTTTGGACCCTGGAAGGGTGGCAGTGGCGAGAAGAAAACGAGATTTACGAACCTGAATACTTGCACGACCGAAAATGGAATGCCAAAAACTTCCCGGTGGTTGGTATAAGCTGGTTTGAGGCGGAAGCATATGCCAATTGGTTGAGTAAAAGAACTGGACATCGGTATCGTCTACCGACAGAAGCCGAATGGGAAAAAGCAGCTCGTGGAACAAACGGTTTTAAGTATCCCTGGGGTGAACATTTTGATAATAATTTGTGCAATTCATTTGAGTCAGGATTGTTTCGTACCAGCCCCGTAGGTATATTCCCAAAAGATAAAAGTCCATATGGTTGTTTTGATATGGCCGGTAATGTCTGGGAATGGTGTTCTGACTGGTATGGTGCTGATTATTATGTGAATAGTTCCGACAGAAATCCCAAGGGACCTTCCGATGGTGCCAACCGGGTGGTCCGTGGCGGTAGCTGGTACGCCCGCGCCGGGGGCTGCCGGTCTGCTTACCGCAGCTACGGCGACCCCCGCGACCGCGCCGACAACCTCGGCTTTCGCTTCCTTCAGGAGCTGTAACTACTTTCTACTTTACCACTTTACTACTTACATGCTATGTAAGAAGTGCGTTGCCCGAAGGCGGTGCGTGCGAAGCCGCACAGCCAGATGTGCAACGCGGATGAAGCCCGCCGCGAGGCGGGCGCGAAAAAATTAGCTGTAACAAATTGCCATAAACAGCGAAAGTATGTTTAAAAATCAAGCATTCAATCACCTAACCGAAGACGCCGAGCTAAAATTATATATGATAGAAAGAGGAACTAAAAGTTATGAGAAGTATTGAATTTCACAACCGAGAAAAGGAAATAAATGCGATACGGAACATACTCAACACGGATCCGACACTGATTACTTTTATCTATGGCCCGATAAACAGTGGAAAGACCGAATTAATCAACCACCTAATAAAACAGTTACCGGAAGAATATGTTGTCTTTTACATAAACCTCAGGACTAAGCTCTTAGCGAGCTATGATGAGTTTGTAGAATCGTTGTTTGAACTGGAAATAGCGGAAACGAGAAGAAAAGAAACGCTGAAGGAGCTGGTTTCTTCGATAACGAAAGCTGCAGGAATACCGATAACCCCTGAGTTCCGGGATTACGTGTTCAAAGATAAGAAGCCGAAGAACGCATTTTCGTACATTATAAAACTCTTTGAAGTAGTAAAAGAGAGCGGGCACCAACCAGTATTGATTTTAGATGAATTACAGAAGATAAGCGATCTGAAAGTGGACGGGTTACTTATTTACGAACTATTCAATTTCTTCATAGACCTGACGAAAGAGAAACATCTGGCACACGTGTTTGTGGCGACTTCGGATTCGCTATTCCTTGAGAGCATTTACAATGAGGCGATGCTGCAGGAGCGGTGCAGGTATCTACAGGTGGATGATTTTGATAATCAAACGACACTAAAATTTTTGGATACATATACGTTTAGTGATACGGATAAGGACGTAGCATGGAATTACTGCGGTGGGAAGCCAGTGTGTCTGGTTGAACTCGTGAACAGCGAAAACAGGGAAGAGAAAGCCAGAGGGATGTTTATCTTCAGAACAGGCGAGCTAGAAACACGATTGAAGCTTGTTAAGGAACTGGGAGACGAGATAACGATAGGTGGCAGGCGTTGTGACGTGCACTATGAGAAATTGGTTAATGCCTTGAAGATGTTTGTAAGCCGAGATGAAGTTGGAATGAACGAAGTGGATGAAGTCACAAAGAGATATTTGGTTAAAACTAATATTCTCTTCGTGGATCCACTTAGGAAGATGATGAAGCCACAATCAAAATTGAATCTGCGTGCTATACGCGAAGTGATGAAAGAGACATGAAATAAAAACCGGGTGGTACTATGTGTGAGATCACGATACTGCATCTGTCCGACATCCATTTTAAAAGGAAGAAAGACGAGGACCGCAAAGCATTTCGAGAAGATGTAAGAGCGAAAATGCTTGCTAAAATAACGGAGCATATAGACGCAAATAATGTAAATCTCGATTTCGTTGTAGTTACAGGCGACATTGCGTTTTCCGGGAAGGAATACGAAGAAGCCAAAAGTTTCTTTGCCGACCTCAAATCAATTTTACCCGAAGAAACAATCTTTCTCGCCGTACCGGGCAATCACGATGTGGATAGAGACTATGTAGATGAGTTTTTATCTATGCATGAAATCGTTAGGACGGGAAAAACCGATAGATTCCTTGAGAATAAAAAAAAGATTGAGAACGACATCAATGAGAAGTTCAAGGCGTATAGGGATTTTTCAGATTACCTAAATCCAGCACTCTACGAATCAGAAGACGATTACTTTTGGGTCAAGAATTTCGTGGATAAGGACGTATCTTTCCTGGGTTTGAACAGTGCATGGGCATCTGAAAGTGAAGAAGACCAGCATAATATCACCCTTGGCTATCCGCAGGTGATGTCTGCTTTTACGAAATCAAATTGTTCAACCAGAATTCTTCTGATACACCACCCAATATTTGAGTGGTTTAATGGGGAAGATTTTTCTCGATATCGGGAGGAAATACTCAGGCGTTGCGGGTTGATACTTCACGGACACGCACATTCTGATACCGCTTGGCTGGTCGGAACTCCATCCACATCTTGTATCAACCTTGGAGCAAACGCATCTTATACGGAAGACCGGAAGGGTTTCATTGGTTTCCAGTTCATCAAGGTCGAATCTCAGAAAGAAGGTTTGAACGTGAGGGTCTGGCCTTATATTCTGGATGATAGACGAAATGATTTTGTCCCGGATAGGGAGCGCTGGAAAGTGCAAGAGGGAAAGGAGTACTTCGATCTTAATACCTTTGAGTTCTCTTCTGATCCTCAAATAGATCCACCTCAAAAGATCCCGCTGGAATACAAGGACTGGGTACGAGAATTCTATTCGACAATTTCTTATGATCAACTAGCGAAAAAAGGAGAAGTACTTCCGGTTCAACTACTCGAGGTCTATATACCTCTTGAAACAGCCAACTCGTTTCATAAAGCGGAAATGGAGCGAATGAGTAAGGATCGTGATGAAGAATCACGATTCAAACTTAAAAATGGGCATGAGCATGGGGAAGAAGCTGAATTGAAAGAGCCCGCAACAATAGACATCGAGGCGCTTCTGGAGCGTGAAGATTGCATTCTTCTTCGCGGCAAAGCAGGCATGGGTAAGACAACATTGATAAAACATCTCGCTAATACAATAACCGAAGGCTCGTGTCAGAGCTCTCTTCGGGACTACCTCCCGGTGATGGTATTTCTTAAAGATCTCTGGCTCGTTTACCAAGAAGAATTGAAAAGAACCAAAAGAAAAATCACCTTCGAGCTGCTATTGGAAGCATACCTTGGAAAAATCAAATGTCCCATCGACCTGGCGGTTATATCCTCTTTCCTTCAACATGACCGGGCTTTGTTCATGTTCGATGGTCTGGACGAGATCCCAGCGGGAATTCGTGATGACCTTGTCGAACTCATCGCTGATTTCCAATTCGAGAACAAAGGTAACCGTTTTTTGATTACCGGGCGACCACATGGTATTGCCGGTAGAGCAAATGAACGATTTGGGAGATACCTACGTGAAATTGAACATCTGGATGATAAAAAGATAAAGGATTTTATAAGGAAATGGTTCAGAGCGGTCTCAGGCAAGGCCACCGGACTTGCAGATATGACTGCTGAAGGTATGATCTCAGATATAGTGTTTCATGAACATGTATCTGTTTTTACGCAGAACCCACTGCTATTAACTGCGGTGTGTGTGCTATACATGGCAGGCGGACGTATTCCGGGACAGCGAGCTGACCTCTACGATAGGATAGTGGAGAATCTGTTGTGGCGGCGTTTCCACGACCCTGCAAAACCCGATAAAGTGGACGAGGTTCGTGAGTTTCTCATGCTTTTAGCTTTCGATATGCAGAAAAAGAATCTCAAGACCTTTGAAGTAGGTGATGGGTTGGAGGTATTGAAGCAAATTTGCGGTAAAAAGGAAGATGAGCCGGCACATAAGTATCAAAGACGTATACATCATCTGTTTGACGAAATCGAACCCCACTGCGGGTTATTTAACCGGCTTAGCGGCGGCGAAATAGAGTTTACTCATCTGACATTTCAGGAATTTATGGCTGCAAAGCAGATTGTTTACATGGATATTGACTATAACGAATTTCTTGAGAATGACTGGTGGGCGGAAACGATTCTACTTTACACCGGTCTCCTGAGTATTGATATGAAAAAGAAGAGTAAAGGCGTAGTAGAGGAAATTTTAAACACAAAACAAGAAGATGAAAAAGTCAAAAGACAGCTCTGGCTTCTCGGTTCGCGGGCATTGCGCGATTTTCAGCCGTCCAAAAGGAAAAGGGATGATAACGTTGTGGCTCTTGCACTGGATAAACTGTATGAATTGATCGAGTCAAATGCCAGTCTGGAAGAGCGATTCGAGGCAGGAGAAATAATCGGCACACTGGGCGACCTGCGTATTAAGGCAGATAATCCCGCTATGGTCCTTGTAAAAGGGGGCAAGTTCATGCGTGGTAGTAAAGTGGAAGATGCTGATGCTTATGATGATGAAAACCCGCAACGCAGAATTTATCTTGATGATTTCATAATCTGTAAGTACCCCGTAACAAATGAAGAATTCAAGGAATTTGTTGATGATTGTGGTTACGGTAAGGCCAGGAAAAAGATGTGGTCAGAAGAAGGATGGCAGTGGCGAGAAAAAGACAAGATTTCCGAACCTAGATACTGGCAGGACCGAAAATGGAATGGTCCCAATTTCCCGGTGGTTGGTATAAGCTGGTTTGAGGCGGAAGCCTATGCCAATTGGTTGAGTAAAAGAACTGGACATCGGTATCGTCTACCGACAGAAGCCGAATGGGAAAAAGCAGCACGTGGAACTGATAGTTTTAAGTATCCCTGGAGCAAAGACTTTGATAAGAATTTGTGCAATTCGTGGGAGTCTGAGCTACGTCGTACAAGTCCAGTAGGTATATACCCAAAGGGAAAAAGTCCCTATGATTGTTTTGATATGGCGGGTAATGTCTGGGAATGGTGTTCTGACTGGTATGATGATAAGTATTATGCGAATAGTCCTAGCAAAAATCCTAAGGGGCCTTCTGATGGTGCCGACCGGGTACTCCGTGGCGGTTGCTGGTACGGCAGCGCCAGGGGCTGCCGGTCTGCTTTCCGCAGCAGCAGCGACCCCCGCGACCGCGACCGCAACCTCGGCTTTCGCTTCCTTCAGGAGCTGTAACTACTTACTACTTTACCTCTTTACTACTTACTACAAGCATGAGTGCTTTGCCCGAAGGCGGTGCGTGCGAAGCCGCACAGCCGAAGGTGCAATTCGGACCCGCCGCGAGGCGGGCGCAAAAACAGCAGTAGCAACTATACCCCAAAATGTGTTAATGACGTGTTGAAGACATGTTAAAAATATTCACATTGAAGTACGAAGAAAGAACGGTTTTCAATGACTGTGTAAGGGAACACACAATAAATCGTTTATTCACCAGATGTGATGTATTTATATTCCTGTGTGTTCGGTTAAGTAGTTATGGCCCACAAACCAAAAGAATATAAATCTGTGTCGGAAATGTGTTGTCACATTATCTCATTTCATTTCATTTCATTTTATTTTATTTTATTTATTTGGCTTCCATTTATAATTAAGGAGCTTTTAACAAAACTATGGACGACCCAGTAAATGTCATAATAATGGGCGCAGCCGGACGGGATTTTCACAACTTCAATGTCTATTTCAGGGATAATCCCGCATACCGTGTAATAGCATTCACCGCCACCCAGATACCGGATATAGAAGGCAGAACATATCCTGCAGAACTGGCCGGCGGCTTATACCCAGACGGTATACCAATTATTCATGAACATGAACTGGTTAGTCAGATAAAAGAGCTTTCGATAGATCTTGTAGTCTTCGCGTACAGCGATGTGCCTTACCAGCATGTGATGACAAAAGGTGCCGAAGTAAATGCCGCAGGTGCTGATTTTACCTTGCTGGGCCCGCATCATACAATGCTGAGCAGCAGCGTGCCTGTGATCTGCGTCTGTGCTGTGCGTACTGGCAGCGGCAAGACATCCGTAAGTAAACGGATATGTCAGCTCTTGCGAGAGCGCAACAAGAAAGTGGTAGTAGTAAGACATCCCATGCCATACGGCAAGCTCACAGAGCAAGCAGTACAGCGGTTTTCAGCCTATGAGGACCTGGATAGTAGGAAGTGCACGATAGAGGAGCGAGAAGAATATGAAACACATATTGATGCAGGCTGCATTGTATATGCCGGTGTGGACTATGAAAAGATCCTGCGTCAGGCAGAAACAGAAGCGGATATTATCGTTTGGGACGGTGGCAATAATGATTTCTCGTTCTTTAAACCGGATCTGAATATAGTGGTTGCAGACCCGCACCGTGCCGGCGATGAATTGACGTACTACCCGAGTGAGCTAAATTTACGAATGGCCGATATTGTAGTGATAAATAAGCAGGATACAGCGGAATTGGAAAAGATCGAACAGGTACGCCGCAATATAATGAACGTAAACCAGGATGCAAAGATCATTGATTCCACATCTCCAATCACAGTAGAACATCTGGAGCTCATCAGGGGCCGGCGGGTGCTGGTGGTCGAGGACGGTCCCACACTGACTCATGGCGGCATGAAGTATGGTGCCGGGATAATTGCTGCTAATAAAGCAGGTGCAAAAGAGATCATTGATCCAAGACCGTTTACAACTGGCTCTATCTCTGAAACATTCAGCCAGTATCCGGATATAGGTCCGCTGCTTCCTGCTATGGGGTACAGTAAGGAACAGATCCATGACCTGGAGCAGACAATCAACACATCCGATTGCGATGCTGTTGTTATTGGCACGCCTATTGACCTGACACGTGTTGTTAATATCAATAAACCCGCAACAAGAGTGCGGTACAGTATTAAGGAGATTGGCGATTTTGATCTGAAAGAGGTAATAGCTGCATTTTTAGAACAGGTGAACGTATGAATGAGTCTGATAGTGGCTGCGCTTGGCGGAAATGCAATAATCAAAGATGGACAGCAGGGCACATTCGCACAGCAGTTCACCAATACCTTTGAGTGCATGGGCTATATTGCTCATCTGATCAAAGCCGGGCATCAAGTGGTGCTGACTCACGGTAACGGACCCCAGGTGGGGTTTATCATGATACAGGTAGAAGCCGCCGTTGGTAAGGTCCCGACTGCACCGTTACATGTGGATGTTGCACAGTCTCAGGGCAGTATGGGGTATATGATCGCCCAGAGCCTCACAAACCAGTTACAAGAGCATGGCATTGATACCAGCGTGGCTGCAGTGATGACACAGGTTCTTGTTAATCGTGATGATCCGGCCATGAAGCATCCGACCAAACCGGTAGGCGCATTTTATACCAGGGAACGGGTAGTGGAACTGGAACGCAGCGGCTATGCCGTAGTAGAGGACAGCGGACGCGGCTGGCGGCGTGTGGTGCCCTCGCCCCGTCCTATCAGGATCATAGAGGCGGACATCATTAAAGATTTGGTACAGGCTGGGACAATCGTGGTGGCATGTGGCGGCGGCGGCATCCCAGTAGCAGAAGATAACGGTGCGCTTAAAGGAGTGGATGCGGTGATCGATAAAGACCTGGCGTCCTGCCTGCTGGCTGCAGAAATAAAGGCAGATGTGATTGTGTTCATGACAACAGTGGAACGGGTGGCACTGAACTATAACACGCCGCAGCAAATAGAACTGGAAAGGCTGAGCCTTGATGAAGCAAGACAATACCTTACTGAGGGTCAGTTTCCGCCCGGGAGTATGGGCCCCAAGATAGAAGCGGCTGTTGCGTTTGTGGAATGTGGAGGAGAGAGAGCAGTTGTATGCCGGCCGGAGGTTGTAGTTGAGGCTCTTGATGGCAGGACAGGAACAGTGATAGAGTGAATTTTCGCGTGTATAAAATATATATACGTGTAAATGTGAATTTTGTGCCTGCGATTTTTACTGCGCTATACAAATACCTTCAAGTTATATATTTATATATTGATGGCGAAAGTCAAGAACAAGAGTTATTAAATCTTGTGGCTATATTATAATCAGAATGATAAAATGAGAACATATCTAGACTGTATCCCATGTTTCTTTAATCAAGCACTCCGTGCAGGGCGGATAGCAACGGGCGATGAAACAAAACTAAAAAAGCTCATGGATGAAATAGGGCTGATGCTAAGAGATATTCCTCTTGAAAGCAGCCCACCGGAAACGGGAATGCGAATATACGAGAAAGTAAGGCGAATTACGGGCGTATTTGATCCATACAAGGAACTAAAAAGGGCGAACACCGAGAAAGCATTGGCATTATATCCCGCTCTGAAGGCTAAAGTAGAAAAATCGAATGACAAGCTCCTTACCGCGCTAAGAATCGCAATTGCGGGTAACGTGATAGACTTTGGCGTGAATAGAAACTTCAATATCGAAGATGAGATAGATAGTGTACTAAAAAAGGATTTCGCAATATTCGATTACGATAATTTTAAGGCACATTTAGATAAAACCGATGAGATTCTGTATATTGGTGACAATGCCGGAGAATCTGTATTCGATAGAATTTTAATAGAGACGATGAAAAAGCCAGTAATATATGTAGTTAGAGAGACACCAGTTATAAATGACGTGACGTATGAAGATGCCATAGAAGCGGGAATTGATAAAGTTGCTACTATATTATCTTCCGGGACAAGTGCACCGGGAACAGTTCTTGAAACATGCAATTCAGAATTCAAAGAGGCATATAAGAACTCTGAATTTCTAATCAGTAAGGGTCAAGGCAATTATGAGGGTCTTTCTGATGAAAACAGGCCCACAATATTTTTCCTGCTAATGGCAAAGTGCTGGGTTATTGCTAATGATATTGATGTCAATGAAGGAGACATTATACTGAAAGGGATAAATATGTAAAAAATACTTTTGATAAGATGAACAATCAAATAACTCCTCCTCAACTGCCTTTTAGAACGGAAGCAGTAGAAAATGCAGATATAACAGCAGCAGCGCGAACAATAATACTCGAAGGGCCTATCTGCGACAACTGCCTTGGCCGCCAATTTGCGAAGATCTCATCGGGCCTAACAAACAAAAAGCGTGGTGAGATACTACGAAGTGTTCTGGATGCGGAGCTAAAAGAAGGTACATGCTGGTTATGTAATGGCTTATTTGAGCATTACGATGCGTGGGTATTAAAGGCATTGGAAACGTTGAAAGGATACGAATTCGATTCCTTCCTGGTGGGTACAAAGGTAAACGGGATGCTTCTGGAGAACGAAGAGCTGTTATGGGAGATTGCGGGGGCAGCACATGCAGAACCTTTAAAGGCGGAATTGAATAGAGAAGTAGGCAAGAGAATAGAGCAAGAAACGGGTAAAATAGCCGAGTTTGATCGACCAGACCTGGTAGTAATAATAAATCTCGTGACGGAAGAGGTGGAGTTGCAGATCAATTCGGTCTTCATTTACGGTAGATACCGGAAGTTCAAGAGAGGGATACCACAGACCAAATGGTTATGCCGCGAGTGTCGTGGCAAGGGCTGTGGGCGGTGCGATTTCACGGGTAAGATGTATCCGGAATCAGTCGAGGAACTTATAGGTGGCTCGATATTAGAAGAGTTCGGTGGTGTGGCAACAGTGTTGCACGGTAGCGGCAGAGAGGACATAGATGCTCGAATGCTCGGTTCCGGTCGCCCGTTTGTGATGGAGATAAAGGAGCCAAAACTGCGGGAACTTGATTTGAATCGGATAGAGCATAAGGTGAATGAAGAGAACAAGGCTAAAGTAGAAGTGCTTGAGTTAGAGTATGTGAAAAGAGAAGCGGTTGCGAAGACAAAAAATGCCAAGGTTGATAAGACTTATAGGGCCGTAGTATCGCTAAAAAATGACGTGCTAGAAGACGATTTGAGGTCTGCTCTGGACAACTTAATAGGTGCCGTAATAGAACAGAGGACACCACTGAGAGTGGCACACAGAAGGGCTGATTTGGTGCGAAAGCGGAAAGTGTACGATGCAAGGTTGGTCTCATTTGAAGTGCCGATTGTGGAATTCAAATGCGATGGCGGTTTGTATATTAAGGAGCTCATATCGGGCGATGGGGGAAGAACAATCCCGAGCTTAAGTAAGTTGCTCGGGACAGAAGCCAAAGTGATGGAATTGGATGTGGTAGATGTGGCGATTTAAAAATACTGCTTATTTTTCGACCGCTTTCTACCTCTGTCTTCCTCTATCTGACTCTCAACAGATAGTAAAGCATCCTTCAACACATCTACAAAGTCCCATCTTCTCTTTCCTTCTTTTACTACGTCGTCGCCTTCACCTCGCTTTGCCAGCATTGTCCGGGTACCGCCGGGCTCACTATAGCCAACGTACAATTTATCCTGGGTTTTTACATGTGCGCCGATCTTATAATATGGGATTCCACCTCGGTCACGCTCTTTCTTTATCACTATCTTTATCCAATGCACCTTGTCAGCGAACTTGGCGATTTTTCGCACTTCTGTTTCTATTATCCGCTCTGCAAGTTCCTGATATTCATCATCGAGAGTACCCTGTATCTCAACATTCACCATTGCCTCCCGTCGTAGCTCTCTCAGATACACCATTATGTCTGGTATCGTCACGATCCCTCTTGGCACGCCATCCTTTACTATTGGTACACCTCGTATATCGCGCGTTTGCATCAGGTTGGCAACATCAGCAAGATTTGCATCGATATCAGCAGAAATTACGGGTGAACTCATGATGAAAGAGATCGATTGCGCCATTCTGGGTACATTCTCGCCTTTCACCTCTCCCACGGTCATCTTCCTTTTTGGCTTGTAAATCCGCTTTAAAATATCGCCACCTGTGACTACGCCAACGAGATCACCCTTTTCGTCGACAACAAGAACTCGCCCTATGTTGTTCTTTCTTATGATGCTTCTCGCTTTACCTATGCTCTCGCCCTGTTCTACATAGGTTGGGCTTCGGGTCATTACTTTTGTAACCTTAGTATCTTTCAGGATCTGGGATTTCGACCCTTTTTTTATGATGTCATAGTCGGTGGTAATCCCAACGAGTTCTCCATTGTCATCAACTATTGGCGCTGCTCTTTGACCGCTATCCGTCAGTTCACATATCGCATCTATACCGGGCGTATCTTTATGTATGCAGTGGGGTTTAAACATAAATTCGTCCACGTATGATTCGGGATTGGATGCAATGAGCAGGTCCAATATATTCACCATGTATATCTCAGCACTGTCAAGCACAACCAGGTTGTGAAACTTGTTCTTTTCCATAATGGCAATAGTCTTCGCTATCGAAGTATCCGGCATTATAGTAACGACTTCTCTCGTGCTCGCCTCTATTATAGGTTCGTCAAACATGTCTCTTTTTCACCTCATTTTCAAATTACGTACTCTATACATCTCATGATAATCCAATAAACACAATATAAGATAAACCCCAAGATTTATAAAGGCTGTGGATAATGTTGTATTTGCAGGAGGTGAATTTCAATTCGGAATGGACGCTAAAGAGAAGGAAATATTCGGGATATTGGAAGAGAACGCACGACTAAGCGATAAGGCGATAGCGAAGATGGCGGGGATGACAGAGGACGAGGTAAAGGGGATCATCTCGAAATTGGAAAGCAAAGGGATCTTACTGAAATACAAAGCGGTGATAAATCATGAAAAAGCAGGCATAGATACCGTACAAGCGTTAATAGATATAAAAATCAGCCCAGAAAGAGGCACGGGCTATGATTCCGTTGCACAGCGGATCTCAAAATACCCGGAAGTGCAGTCGGTGCGATTGGTTTCCGGTGAGTATGACCTATCGGTGTTAGTATTAGGAAAGACGATGCACGAAGTTGCGTATTTCGTTGCGGAAAAGATAGCTCCTTTAGAACATGTTCGTAATACAGTAACGAATTTTTTACTGAAATCTTATAAAGAATATGGTGTGATATATGAAGCGGAGGCGAAGGGTAAAAGATTAGCTGTATCTTTATGACCGTAATAGCAGATAGGGTGAGTCAAATAAAAGGCTCGGGGATAAGGAAGTTCTTTGACATCGCACAGCGTATGGAAGGCGCGATTTCCTTAGGTGTCGGAGAGCCTGATTTCGTAACACCCTGGAGTATAAGGGAAGCATGTATATTCTCGTTGGAGAAAGGTTATACGACATATACATCTAATTGGGGTCTTTTAGATTTACGAGAGGCAATTTCTGATAAGATATACAAAGAAAGTGATGTGTTTTATGATCCCGAAGGCGGAATACTTATAACGACAGGAGTAAGCGAAGCTTTTGATCTCGCACTTCGTGCTATCATCAACCCGGGTGATGAGGTTATTCTCCATGAGCCATGTTATGTGAGTTACAAGCCCTGCACAGTCTTTGCCGGTGGGACTCCGGTATGCGTAGCTACGGGAGTTGCAGACAAATTCGAGCTGAGAGCGGAAGAAGTAGCGGAAAAAATAACGGATAAGACAAAGGCGATTATATTGAGCTATCCTAATAACCCTACTGGTGCAGCTCTGAGCAGGAAAGACTTGGAAGAGATAGCAGATGTCGCAACTGAGCATGATTTGATTGTTATCTCTGATGAGATCTATGATAAGCTGACATACGAAGGAGAACATACCTGCTTTTCCGCGCTTAATGGTATGGAAGAGCGGACAATACTACTGAATGGTTTCTCCAAGGCGTATGCAATGACTGGGTGGCGGATAGGGTATGCAGCCGGCAATAAAGCGATAATAGAAGCGATGATGAAGATACATCAGTATATAATGCTCTGTGCACCGATTACAGGACAGATGGCGGCAATAGAAGCGCTGCGGTGCGATTCTGAGACAGATATGATGGTAAGTGAATACAACAGGCGGCGGAGATTGATGGTGGCTGGGCTGAGGGAGCTAGGGTTGAGCTGTTTTGAGCCAAAAGGTGCCTTTTATACCTTCCCGTCCATTGAAGATACAGGACTCACATCGGAAGAATTTGCAGAACGGCTACTCAGGGAGGAGAAGGTGGTGGTAATACCGGGAAGCGTATTTGGCGATTGCGGTGAGGGGTTCATAAGATGTTCTTATGCGGTATCGCAATATGAGATAAAAGAGGCTCTGGAGAGGATAGGGCGATTCCTGGATACGTTGTGATTTTTCAGAGATGTAAAGGTAAGAAAACAAGAAGAAAAGGGAAAGACTGCACGGTATGCAGCGATATTGGATTTTATCTTGTTACTTCTGTTTTCCTATGGTTTTGTAACA
>QENH01000148.1 GCA_003336485.1 Candidatus Methanophagales archaeon | reverse complement strand
AATGATTTTGTTCGTGATGGTATAATTTGGGAGGTACATGTTGTTAGAGGCTCCTTGCTTCTTATGATTAGTTATATCGCGATTGACCAATGCTCTACCTCCTTTATTATTGTGTATAATATCACTTTGGTAATGCTTTCTTTTTGAAAGAAATGTTTTTTAGTTCTCATCTTTCCGGGGATATATAAGCGTTGTGATTTGTATCGCTTTATATCTTCCTATTATAATTTGAACATTTGCGAACTATTAATATTTTCATTTGCATCGAGGGCTGAGATGATAATAAGGGATACCGTTTTTGTTGATATTAAAGCAGGGGAAAAGGACAAGAAAGAGGTTATTGGCTATGTGAAAGTCCTGAAATACATAGACAACTTAGGAGAAGAAGGCGTTGAGCAGATTACAGAGGATACCATCCTGGAAATACATAGATTAAATACTCAGGGTATTCTTAACGATTCAGAAGCAGGGCACTACAGAAACGTGCAGGTAGCGGTGGTCAACGGTTGGGGTCGGGTGACCTTTCAACCGCCAGAGGCTGCGCACGTTCCTGCTTTAATGCACGATTTTGTGGCATGGCTAAACAGCAAAGAAATAAAAGAGTTATACTCCGTTTTGGTGAGCGGGATTGCACACTACGAATTCGTTAGGATACATCCCTTTGTAGATGGTAACGGAAGAACTGCGCGTGCACTGGCGACTTTGATTCTTTATCTCCGTGGTTTTGACACAAAACGTTTTTTTGCACTGGACGATTATTATAATGAAGACCGCAGCAGATACTATGCCGTTCTACAAACCGTTGACCCGGAAACAATTGAGATCACCCAATGGTTGGAGTACTTTACCGAAGGCGTAGCAGTAAGTATGGGGCGAGTGAAACAAGCAACTTTAGACCTTAGTGTAGATCGGCGTATAAAGGAACAACGAGGACAGATGTATCTAAACGATAGACAGATGAAGATTCTCAAGTATCTTCAGACCCATCCAAGAATTACTATCAAAGAGATACAGAAAATGTTTGATATTAGTAGAGACACGGCAAACCGTGTACTCAAGCCACTTTTAGAAAATAAATTGGTGGTAAGATGCGGGAAGGGGAGGGCGATATACTATGAACTCTCTTAACAAATCGTCAGATTATCGTCAGATTATCGTCAGCCGAATATCGATCCGAACAATTCTAAATAATTCCACGCCACCACACATAGTTCCAGTAGGAATTGCATCGAGTAAAAGAAGAAGATAAGGAAGTAACTTCTTATTTATGATATTCCGAGAATTATATGTAGTATGAGTATGTTAAAAAGGGCGGGGTAGTAAGGGCAATGGGGAAAGTATATCTCGTTGGTGCCGGACCTGGAGACCCGGAACTGTTAAGTTTAAAGGCGTACCGGCTCATAAAAGAAGCAGACGTCATATTAATTGATAATTTGGTCTTGGGCGTAAAGGAACTGATACCCGAAGATAAAAAGGTTATAGATACAGGAAAAACCGCGAAGAAGCATAAATATACCCAGGATGCGATAAACGAGCTCTTAATAGACATGTCGGCGAAATACGATAAGGTTGTGCGGTTGAAAGGCGGCGATCCGTACATATTTGGTAGAGGCGGTGAAGAAGCTGCTGTTCTCAAAGCGAGCGGCGTTGATTTTGAAGTTGTACCAGGGATAACATCGGCAGTTGCAGTTCCAGCGTCGTTCTCAATCCCGCTAACTTTTCGTGGCATTTCTTCTTCCGTTACTATAATCACGGGTCATGAGATGGAAGATAAAGAAGAGAGCATCAACTGGGAGGCGCTAGCGAATTTGAAGGGTACGCTTGTCATATTAATGGGTGTTGGGAACCTCGTTACGAATGTTGAAGCACTTTTAGAGCATGGCATGCACGCAAAAACGCCCGTGTCGATGATTGAAAAAGGGTTCACTGCAGATGCAAGGCTTACTGTTGGAACGCTGGGAACTATTGTGGCAGTGGCTGCGAAAGAAAAGGTGAATCCACCGGCTGTGATCGTGATTGGAGATGTAGTTAATGTAAGGGAGAAGCTGACATAAAAAAAAAATGCAAAATAGAAAGAAGATCGCCGTTTTTAGACCTGAAAATGTACTTAAAAAGACAAAAGAAATAGCTGATAGATACGGGTTTGACTTTTTCGGCTTCCCGCTGTTTGAACTTGTAGAGCGGGAGGGTGCATTGGCGGAGATAGAGTCCGTTTTTGTAGAAGGCGTGGACATAGCCGTATTCACGAGTATAAATGGCGTGAAGAAAACGTTTGGCATTTGCAACGGTAAATTCAACTTAAAGAAGAAATTCCAGGACGATAATGTGGCGGTATGTGCTATCGGGCCTGCAACGAAAGCTGAACTTGCGAATAATGGCTTGCATGTACATATTATGCCCGTGGAATATAGTTCGGATGGTTTAAAGAAGGTGTTTGGTGCAATAGAAGTAAAAGATACAAGGATTGTATTCCTCAGAAGTTCAGAAGGCGGCAAGGATATTATAACGTTTTTAGATGGTAACGGTGCTTTCGTGACAGATATAGCGATCTATAACGTGAATGAGATTGCGTTAGCAGAATGCGAAGAGCTCTTTAATGAACTAGTCTGGTATGGGCCGGATTATGTAATATTCACAAGTTCAATGACGTTCAGGATATTCTTAAAGCACACAAAAAAGTTGAACATAATAGAGAAGGTATTCGAGAACGCAAAAATTGTCGCTATTGGCGATCTAACTGCTGAAACTATAACAGAAGAAGGACTAAATGTGGATTTAATCGCGCAAAAAAGCACGATCAGTGATCTTTTGAAGGAGATAAGAGAAGATTTGTAACTGTCCGCGAACCACAAGATTACGTACACACAACCGTTCTTTAGAAAAGAAAGTTAGCGTGACCAAAGGAACAAGTTTTTTGCTTGCAAAAAGGTTTGTGTTAAACTCTGCACCCTCAACGATCTCCGCGTTGATAAATCGCTAGTTAATATGACTGTGCCTCATTGCCGTACAAAAACCTCTACTTAAGTCTCAGTTCGTTGTTAACCCATTTGATTTCGCTACATACCGAACAATAAAAGATCGATTCAGTTTTTTGAACGATCAGTTATGCTCTAGTTGTCTATATACCCCCTCGCCCCGAATACGTTATCAACACGTGTTCGTTACACGTGTGGGTTACAGCACATATAAAACGGAGGGGGAAAAAGATGAAAAATGATCTTTTGTTTATTGGATTGGTGTTTGTTTTTATGCTGACTGTCGGAATTGCTACGGTAGCTGCAGATTGTGGCTGTGATAAACAACCCGAAAAAATTGCGGTTAACAACACAGAGGATACTAATAATGTTGAAATATTCGATAACATAGAAAGAGCAATAACAGAGAGAGATGCTAAATGGACAGCCGATGAAACGTCGGTATCAAAACTCTCAGTAGAAGAGAAGAAGCGGCTTTGTGGCGTTGATATTGGCTTTACGCCAAATGGTTCCGCGGAACTAAGTAGATCAAAATTTACTTATACCGGTACATTCGACTGGCGTGATGTAAACGGGCAGAACTGGGTGACTTCGGTCAAGAACCAGGGTTCATGTGGCAGTTGCTGGATCTTTGGTGCGACTGCAGCGTTTGAGACGCAGATCAATATTGATGCTAACGACTCAGCGCTAGATTTTGACGCTTCCGAACAGAAGATCCTATCATGTTTAAGTGGTGGCTGGGGCTGTGGGGGTGGCGATCCAAAAAGTGCTTTAAAGCACATCAGAGATGACGGCATCCCGAATGAGGCCTGCATGCCCTATCATGCAAATGATGATATTCCGTGCAGCGAGGCCTGTTCCGATTGGGAGAGCAACGCATGGTCATTAAAGACAATCGGTATTCCTGGGTCTCATACAACCGACAGCTACAAAGCAATACTCGAAAACAACGGGCCAATGGTTGTAGTGCTCAGCGTGGGCGAGGACCTGTTCTATTATAAGGGCGGAATATATGAGCCTACATGGACATCCAAAGAATTTGGATGGGCAAACCACTGTGTGATGCTTGTTGGATACGATGACAACAATGAATGCTGGATCATTAAGAACAGTTGGGGTACTGGCTGGGGAGAAGATGGTTATGGGCGAGTAAGTTACGGGCAACTAGAACAATATACATACGCCTTTTGGATAGAAGACACTTCTGGTTGCACACCTCCATCTGTGATAGATCTAGAGATAACAGACATTTGGCACGAGGGGAGTAAAGTATACTACAAGGTAAAGAACATTGGAGAGACAACTCTTGAGTCCTGCAACATTGCGCTCATTATTGACGGGACGTACAAGATGGATGACACAATTGGACCGTTAGAAGGGGGAGAGGAGATAGAAGAGAGTTACCAGTACAAATGGATTTGTACGGGTAGAAGCGATGAGATAACCGTATACGCGGATTACGAAGATGCTGTGCTTGAAAGCGATGAAACGAACAATTCCAGAACTGAGACCTGGAGCACATTAAAAGCTAAGCGGGTAAACAAGCCCTAAGAAACCCATACTTATTTACCGCCGAGATCATGGTATGCGCAGAGGGGGAAGCTAAATGATCCCCCTATACCTATGTTTGCGCTACAATAAATACAAGCAATCTTTTACGTACCCAAGTCCCAAGAACTCAGATATTTCTTCTGCTCTTCTGTTAGTACCTCGGTCTCCACGTTCATTGATTTCAACTTCAGTCGAGCTATTTCCTCATCTATTGCTTTTGGCACGGGATAGACCTCATTTTGTAGTTTATCATGGTTCTCCACAATGTATCGTGCACACAAAGCCTGATTTGCGAAGCTCATATCCATTACCTCTGGCGGATGTCCGTATGCGGCTGCGAGGTTCACAAGTCGCCCTTCCGAAAGTAGATATAACTTCCGCCCGTCTTTCATCTTATATTCCACTACATTCTCTTTTATCTCTTTCTTCGCCACTGCCAACTCTTCTAAGTCGTTTACGTTTAGCTCAACATTAAAATGGCCCGTATTAGCAAGAATTACTCCGTCTTTCATCAATGCGAAATGCTCGCCTCTTATAACAGATATATCACCTGTAGCCGAGACAAAGACGTCACCTATTTTCGACGCTTCACGCATTGGCATCACTCTGTACCCATCCATAACAGCCTCCAGTGCTTTCCGCGGGTTCGTTTCCACTACTATTACGTTCGATCCAAGCCCTTTTGCTCTCATCGCCACTCCTCGGCCACACCAGCCATATCCACCTACCACTAGCACTCTACCTGCAAGGAGGATATTTGTTGCGTTCATTATCCCATGCAGAGTTGATTGTCCCGTACCATATCGGTTATCAAACATCATCTTCGTCTCTGCATTGTTGACAGCAATTACAGGAAAGCCTAACTTGTTCTCCTTCGCTCTTGCTTGATGTCTTATAACGCCCGTAGTTGTCTCTTCACATGTACCCTTTACGTTTTTCAGCGTCTTTTCTCCCATTGTATGAAGCGTTGTAATCGCATCGGCTCCATCATCAAGCACCACTGTGGGCTCTATCTCAAGTGCATACTTTAAATACTCATAATACTCGCTATCGCTCTCGCCCCTGTATGCATATGTTCGCACGCCAAAAGAAGCCAGAGCTGCTGCTATGTCATCCTGAGTAGAGAGTGGATTTGCAGCGGTAAGTGCAACTTCTGCACCTCCAGCCCTTAGTGTTAAGACAAGATTTGCCGTTTCTACAGTGACATGCAAGCATGCCATTATATTCACGTTTTCTAATGGCTTCTCACGCTCATATCTAGCCCGTATCATATCCAAAACAGGCATTCGCCCTTTAACCCACTCTATCCTTTTAGTTCCATCTTCTGCAAGGTTTATGTCCTTTATTATACTATCCTTCATTTAACCACCTTCTTTAATGTATGATGAACCGGGCCACATAAAAATCTTTTTATATTATTACCGCTTATAACGAGTAGTAGAGTGGAAGGATAAAACGGAAAAATGATAGTAAAGGAAATAATTAATGAGTCTGTCTTGACGTTAGCGGAAGCTAAGGAAATGTTAACTACTCCAAGGGATGATGTCGCGGGAAAGAAAGAAGGCGATAATGAGATGAGGTATGAGAGAAGGAAAGCTTATGAACATACAACAAAGTTTGCTAAACTTGGAGCAGAAGAGTCAAGAACACTTATAACCCAGCTTTTAGAATTACCAAAGATGAAAGAGGAGATAGCAGTAAGAATTGCGGACCTTCTGCCGAAGAGCAAAGACGAAGTGCGAGCAGTCTATGCAAAAGAACGATTTACTCTTACTGAAGAGGACATAGAAGAAATACTCGATTGTGTTGCAAAGCATGTATGAAATAAATGAATGAATGATAGAAGTTATTTGTGCCTATCAAGGAGAAAAGAGAGATGACAGAGTATGAGAAAAAAGGTGGAATGTTAAAGGAGAAGGGAAGGGAAAAGAAAAGGGAGACATATACCCGTATCCTCGATTATTTGCCCTATGGGCATTCTAATGACTCTCGAGCGGTATATCAGAAGAAACCGCTCATTCATGCTATTGGAGAGGATAACTTCATCTTAATGGAGCTTTCACCAAAGAAGGATAAAGTCCCTTTGGTCTATGATCGAGTATACATCGGGGAAGGCGAGCGGGAAGAGATAGACCATGTAACCCAGCGGTTGCGATATAATGAATTGACGCCGACTGCGAAGATAGAACTACCATATGTCTTAGAGAAGATAGTAAAAGAGAACGAAGGAAAGTTCATACAGACATTCAACGAGGCAAAGCCTATCACCACGCGATTGCACACACTTGATTTATTGCCCGGGATAGGGAAGAAATTAATGTGGGCTATATTAGAAGAGCGGAAGAAGGGTCCATTTTCCGACTTTGAAACGCTCACAAAAAGAGTTAGGGGTCTTCATCACCCCGAAAAGATAATTGCAAAGCGAATAGAAGAGGAAATAATAAATGAAGATATGAAATACAGAATCTTTATAAGTGTCTGAAAACGTTCACTCCACGGTTACACTCTTCGCCAGATTCCGCGGCTTATCTATTTCACAGCCCCTCGCCTTTGCAGTCCAGTAAGCGAGTAAGTGAAGCGCAACGGTGTTGGGAATAGGAGAGAATGCAGCACTTGTCCTGGGAACCCTTATAACATCATCTACATATTTCTCCACCTCGTAATCGCCTTCCTCCGCGATTGCAATCACCGGTGACCCTCTTGCTTTTATCTCCTTCACGTTCCCTAAGGTCTTCTCATAAATAGCATCACGTGTCAAAATCGCAATTACGGGTGTATCTTCAGTAAGCAGTGCAAAAGGTCCGTGTTTGAGCTCACCTGCAGCATAGCCCTCTGCGTGTATGTATGAAATCTCCTTAAGCTTCAATGCGCCCTCTAAAGAAATAGGCAGGTTTACACCACGCCCAATGAAGAACGTATGCTCATATTTGGAAAGGTATCGGGCCTGCTTTTGTATTTTTACTTCGTCTAGCACCCGTTGAGCTATTTGCGGCATTCGTTTCAGCTCGTCTAGAAGTTCCGCAAACTCTCTCGCGGGCATCTTCGAGAGGAATAAACCCAGCAGATAAAAGATAATGAGTTGCGTTATGAATGTTTTTGTTGCCGCAACACCGATCTCGGGACCTGCCCTGCCGTATATCGTTTCATCTGCAAGTCTCGTAGCCGAACTGCCCAAAACATTGGTTATCGCTACTGTTTTACAGCCATACCCCTTCGCTTTTTTCAATGCTGTAAGCGTATCTGCCGTCTCTCCTGATTGCGTAATTGCCATTGCCACCACCTTCGACCCATCCAGCACGAAATCAGAGTAATTGAATTCCGATGCAAGTTCAATCCGAACCGGTATTTTTGCTATATTCTCTATTAGGTATTTGCCACACAGAGCGGCATAATAAGACGTGCCACAGGCAACCAATAAAATGCTTTCCGCATCGCCAATAAAATCAAGCCCTAAATTTATCCGCCCTTCTGCTAAATAACCCCTAAGCGTATCTGTAATCGCCTTTGGCGCCTCATGGATCTCTTTCAGCATGAAGTGCTCGTATCCGCCCTTCTCGGCATCTTCTATCGTCCATTCGATCAAACTTTCTTCTCGCTTTACTTCTGTCCCTTTGTTTTCTATGTATATCGAATCCTTTTCCACGACCACAAGGTCCTCCTCATCCAAAAAAATTATCCTGTTCGTTTGATCAAGCACTGCCGGCACATCAGAAGCCAAAAAAAAACTCCCGGTCTCCAACGCCTAAAATGAGTGGTGATTCTTTCCTCGCCGCTACCAAACCATCAAAACCTTTTACCGCAACGAGTATAGCATAAGAACCTCTTAGATAGGATAATGCTTCTTTTACCGCTTCTTTTATTTGCATTGCATTAAGCTCACCGGAATAAAGTTCCGTTGGTGAAAGTTTCCTTTTTAAAGAAAGGTTTATCAAATGTGGTATCACCTCTGTATCAGTTTCCGATTTAAAAATGCAATCAGACAAAACCCCTTCTTTTATCGACTGATAGTTCTCTATTATCCCATTATGGACGACAGCAATTTCACCGTTGCAGTCGAAGTGCGGATGTGCATTTATCTCTGTTGGTGCGCCATGAGTTGCCCAGCGACTGTGCCCAATCGCGATTTTACCCTCATAACCGGACTCGGATAAGCTTGATATCAAGCAGTCAATAGCGCCCACCTCTTTATGCCCCATCATTTTACCCTGGTTCTGCACTAAAACACCACAGGAGTCATAGCCCCTATATTCAATTCTTTTCAACGCCTTTAGAATGATTGGCAGCGCTTCTTTTTCTCCTACATAGCCAACAATTCCGCACATTTTACCTTTTTAGTGTATAAACACCGTATCTTATACAACCCAGCTCCCATCCGGTATGTTCCCACTCAGCTCCTTCATTGACTTTATCTTAGTGCGATTTCCTATTATCGCTCCGGCATGAGCGATTACGTTGCTGCCTATATCGCAATATTCACCGACCATCGCGCCAATTTTCACTACGTGATACTCACCGCCAATTTCTATATTCACCTCTTCGCTTCGTGCTATGAATCCGCCTTCCACATACGTTCCTGTATCAAAGATAGAATCGTGAATGGCGGAGAAGGAGCCGATTTTCACGCCGTCCATCAAGACAGAATTTTTAATCTCCGTAAATGCCCCTATTGAAGTATCATTCCCAATACTTGTAGAAGGAAAGATGCATGCATTAGGACCTATATCGCAATTTTCGCCTATGCTAACAGGTCCTTTCACATACGAATTAGCTCTTATCACCGAATTTTTACCGATTGTCACTTGCGCATCCATGGTCACCCCACGCTCAATTTTCCCTTCTACCTTTGCTGGATTTTGCATCAGCACTATTTCATTCAAACTGAGGATATTCCAGGGGTAAATGGAATCCAACCAATCACCGTGTGTTTCACATGCGTTTATACGAGACCCACTGAGGATCCTGTTTTTTAATGTTGATGTCAGCTCTGCCTCCATATCCACAAAAATATCCGTACTAAAGGCGTATATACCGGTATTGACCAAATTGCTTATCTCTTCGATTGGGTTTTCTATAATGTCCGCCACTAGCCCATTTTTTACTATCACCACACCATACTTGCTTACGTCCTTATGTGCCTTAATCAGTATTGCATTCTCGTTTCTTTCGGCCATTTCCAAAAGATCTGAATCGGAAAGGGTATCCGGCCGAATAACATTATCACCCGATAAAACGAGAAAATGCTCATCCGTTTTAGCCATTGCATGTTTCAGTGCATCTCCTGTTCCAAGTAGATGTTCCTGAAAGACATAATCTATTTCCACACCAAAATCCGTGCCATCGCCAAAATAGTCCATTATTTTCTCTTTCTTATAGCCCACCACGAATAAAATCCGTCTTATCCCGTTTCGTTCTAACGCCTCAACTACATATTGCAGGATGGGCTTATTTGCTACCGGGATCATTACTTTTGGCTTTGATGCTGTAAACGGTCTCAGTCTTTCTCCTTCACCAGCAGCGAGCACAACAGCTTGTTTAAACACCATTTAATATACCCTCGAGTTTTTTTCTATATTGCCTGATGCAACAGCCCCGGGACCAATAAGCGTATTGTTTCCAATAATCGTGCCGGCGTCAATACACGCATTTATTCCCGTCTTTACACCGTCACCCATGATGGCGCCAAGCTTTCTCCTCCCTGTGTCCATCCCTTTTGCTATTATCTGTGCATCATTAAACCGCAGGTTTGCTATTTTCGTGCCTGCGCCGAGATTACATCGGCTCCCAATAACAGAATCGCCAAGATAGCTAAGATGTGGGATCTTTGTCCCATCCATGATAACGGAGTTCTTAACCTCAACGGCATTCCCGATATGGCAATTATCGCCAATAGCCGTATTTGCACGTATGTAGCTATTAGGTCCGATCACACAGTTATCACCGATAAAAACCGGTCCCTCAATATATGTACCTGATTTTATCACTGTGCCTTCTCCAATAGATACATCACCGTCGATTATCACATTTTCTTCAACTTCTCCGCGATTCACAGGGCTTAGGTTACCAATCATGAACTCATTTGCGGTTAGCAAATTCCAGGGGTAGCTAAGGTCTAGCCAACACTCAATTTTTTCCCATAAAATGGCCTCGCCTGAGTCTATAAGCAGTTGCAAAGAATCCGTAAGTTCTAATTCACCCCGTTTTGATTTATCGGTTTTTGATAAAACGCCGAAAATAGACTCATCCAAAGCATAAACGCCTGCATTTACTAGATTTGAGATCGGCACTCGCATTTTTTCATGTATTTTCGTTATCCTTCCACCTTCTGTCTCAACAACACCATAATCCGCAGGGTTTTCTACTTCGATAACGCCAAGCACCATATTGACACCATTATTTATTACGTTCTTAATATCTTTAGCACTTACAATCGTGTCACCATTTAACATAAGGAATTGATTTTTTACTAAATCTTCCGCCTTCCGTAGTGCATCAGCAGTCCCGAGTTGCGTCTTTTGTGTTATGTACTCAAGGTTAATATCCCATCGCTCGCCGTTCCCAAAATAACCACGGATTGTTTCGTCATGGTAGCCTACAACGAAGATAAAATCATCAATCCCCACTTCTTTCACTTCCACCAGCAAATGCTCGATTATCGGCTTACCCGCTATTGGAAGCATTACCTTGGGTTTCTCGTAAGTAAGGGGTCGCATCCGTTTCCCTTCGCCCGCGGCCAAAATTATCGCTTTCATTTTGGTCATTGCATAGCTCTTATTTATGAATATGTTATAGATATATGATCTTGTGATTCAAGTTAACTCATTGTTGTCTCTCGCTAAGTCTGCGACAGAAACTCTATTGCACGGGTAGGGCAGTGGTCAATGCAAGCTCTACAAAACTCCGGCGGGTCAAAAGCTCTCTTACACTGCTTTACATCTAGCAATCTCACTTTACCTTCTTCTATAATCAGCACCAACTCATCGTTATATCGCCCACCTTTACCATATACCACCTCGTCGTTCATCCTGTTCTCCTCACATACCACGACACATATCCCACAGCCCACACATTTATCAGCGTCTAATATCAAGCCCATAAATTCCGCCGCTAATGCTGGAAAACCGTTTCGCATTTGTTCTAAATTAGGCATCTTTGTTACTTTTATTGTTAAGGGAAGATAAAAAAAAGTTCCGTAAACTTTATATATTGTACTTTCATTTCTACTATTGTCTGATGAGAAGGAAGGATAAAGTGAAGGGATTGGGCACTGTGCTTCACATTGTAGATCATAAATTGATTGTGAAGAGCGATGGGCTAAATGTAAAAAAGGTTATCAATTCCGTGGTTATTTCTGAAGATAAAAGGCAAATCGGAAGAGTTTATGATGTCTTTGGATCTGTTAATCGTCCTTATGTGAGTATAAAGGCCTTTGGGAACATAAACAAGGAAGGGCTGGAGAAGCTTGCTAATAAGAGAATGTCTATCCTCTGAGCCATAAAAGGTAAAAGGAAGATGTATGAAGACAGTGGGGCTGAGGAAGAAAGCATTGAAGAGGTAAAGAAGTCAGAGGTTGATCGAGAATGGCTACATAGGCTTAGTGAACGTCAACGAAGAAAAAGGTTAAGTCTTGTAATTGGGCGGCAGCGTTTAGTTGCGCAAGCGGAGATAGATAGGCTCTCATCTCTCCTTATTATACCGGAAGAAACGCGGGAGAGTAGCCTGGAGATATATCGTAAAGCGTGGGAAAACGATTTGATTCATGGACGTTCGATAGAAAAGATACTTGCTGCGTCTATGTACATGGCGTGTCGTAAACATAATGTGCCAAGAACGCTTGACGAAATAGAAAAAGTAACAAGGGTAGGGCGAAAGGACATAATAAAGGCGTGTAAGTTATTGGCAAACCGGCTGGGGATGAGGCTTGCTCCGATCTCGCCTTTGGAATATGTGGGTAGATTCTGCGCTAAATTGAATCTGAATAACTGCGCGGCTGAAAAGGCAAGAGAAATAGTGGAAAAGGCGTTAGAGCAAGATATGACCAGCGGGAGAGGCCCTACAGGTATAGCTGCATCGGCGATTTATATAGCTGCCATCTTATGCGACACAAGGAAGACGCAAAAAGATGTTGCTGAGGCCACGGGCGTCACAGAAGTGACTCTACGTGTACGGTACAAGGAGATGGCAGCCAAATTAGGGCTAAAAGTGGAGTAAATGGGATCATTTGAGTTAATACCGGCGATAGATTTGAAAGGTGGCAGATGTGTTCAGTTGAGACAGGGTAAAAAAGAAGATGAGATATTCTCTTCTGCAGAGAATCCGGTGGAAATCGCTAGCGGCTGGGTTATCCAGGGTGCAAGAAGATTACATGTAATAGATTTAGACGGTGCCTTTCAGGAGGAGAAGAACAATTTAGGGGTAATAAAAAAAATAGTCTCTTTGGAAGGAGTGCGAGAGAAAGCAAAGATTCAGGTGGGTGGTGGGATCAGGTCGTATGAAACTGCGGTTGAACTTCTTGAGACCGGAATAGATAGGGTAATATTTGGGACTGTTGCATTGAAATCACCACATCTTATAGAGCAGGTTGCGAATGCGTTTTCGCCCGAGCGGGTAATGGTTGCTTTGGATGCGCGAAAGGGAAAAGTGGCGATAGATGGATGGCGAGAAGTAACAGGGGTAGATGCAACGGAAGCAGCGAAGCAAGCAGAAAGAATAGGTGCAGGTAGTTTGCTGTTCACGAACATAGACGTTGAAGGTTTGATGGAAGGTGTAGATCAGGCGATTATAGCGGAGTTTGTTAGTTCTGTGAGCATTCCGGTGGTTATAGCAGGAGGAGTGAGCAGTGAGGAAGACATAGGAAAGATAAAAGATGCGGGTGCGAGCGGGGTAGTGATGGGAAGTGCATTGTATAAAGGTAAATTAGATTTTAAGGACTTGTTACGCCGCCGACAGGGCTCGAACCTGTGACTATCCGGTTAACAGCCGGGCACTCTACCAACTGAGTTACGGCGGCAGGCACTTACATGCACTAACTCTTATCTACCTACTCGTATTTAAACACTTTTTCCTTTTAAAAAAAGCCCTAACAATTTGGTCTTATCCACTGTAGCTACGCAAACAACTCTATCTGCCCCACCGTAATATATATAGTATCTATTATATACCTCGCATGCGCCACAAGTGAATACAACATTAGGGACCTCGCCCCGTATTTCATAATCCATTTCCGGCTCGAGAATAGGCTCAGGATACCGGTATAATAATTTCGATGGGTCTTCCAAGCTGAGCATTGCCGCGCCCAATCTATAGACATTATCTTCGTCAACAGCATGATACAGTAGCAACCAGCCCTTATCGGTCTTTATTGGCTGTGCACCCGCACCTATCTTCTCACTTTCCCAAGTTCCTTCTTCGCCATGAGCCATAATCTCTCGCTGGCCATACCACTCAATTAAGTCATCGGAATAAGCAATCCCGATACTCATACGCTCTCCAAGCATGGGTCTATGAAGGAGCACATATTTACCGCTGATCTTCTCCGGGAAGAGGACAGTATCTTTATTATTCATATCTTCCCACTCTATTCTATATCTTTCCCATTGTACAAAATTCTCTGTGGCGGCTAAACCAATCCGAACTCCCCTCTCAGAAAAGGCAGTATAAGTCATATAAAAAACGTTTCCGATCTTAACTACACGTGGATCTTCACACCCCCGCGGTTCCAATATCCGTTTCGGCGAGAAAACCGGTTTGTCAAAGCGAAAGAAGTCAAAGCCATCTATACTTACCGCGTACCCTATTCTCGATATACCATCGCGTCCCATAGCACGGTATAAGAGGTGAAATAGGCCTTTATCGTAAACCATCGCGGGATTAAAAACAAGTTCTGATTCCCAATCGTTCTCGGGCTTTGGCTTCAATATCGGATTGCCTTCGTAACGTTTCAACTTCATTTAATTACAAGCCCCGCCCCTTTAATACCGCAGTAAAAACGTCTATGTATATCTCTGCTATCTTCTCCGCAGACCCCATATGCGTGTACACCTCTTCCGCTTCTATAAGATGCTTCGCTATCCGCTCATCTTCACAAAAGGCCGTCAACTTCCGACACAGGTCATCCGTATCAGTATAATATATCACTTCATCCTTCAATGGCTGGAAGTACTCGGATTGCTGTGGAATAAAGATCGGGCAACCAGCACCCATGACCTGGAAGATGGTAGCGGAGAGAAGCCGAAGGTATCTGTTCTGGTATTTATGGAAGATAACAGCATCCGAAGCAAATAGGTAGTCATCAAACCGCTCATCAGATAAAGCGCCTTCTTCATGAACAATCATCCATGGCGGTGCCGACTCCTTCTCAAGCATCTCGAAGTCCGGAGGGATTACAAATAATAGTACCGCCCTAAGCTTTAACGCTTCACACAAATAGCGCAGGTAAGGACGATAGCCCCTCTGACAGAAGGTGAAGATTATTTTCTTATCCAGTGGCAAATCCAGTCGTTTTCTACTTTCTTTCTTATCGCCACGTCTTATAGGGAAACAAGGAAAAGGGATGTACTCAGCGTTCGGATAAACATCCTTCAGGACATGTTGTCGTTCATCAAAATAAATCACCTTATCCCAGGGGAGCTGATAAAACCATGCCTCCTCCGGTAACTTATCTTCATGAACGATATGAACAGGAAAAGCTCGCTCTTTTATCATGGGGAATATCATAGCGAGCTGCTCTACGGGAAGAGATCTTAAGTCCTCCACTACAAAGATGTCATACTCTGATGTCAGAATGGGTCTGGGATCCAGGAAGTCTTTTCCGAAGCATCTTATTACATAACGCTCGTCTTTACCGTTATATGTATCCCGCTCCAACTCATCTTTAAGAAAAGTGAATACGGTCACTTTATGCCCCTGCTTCCGCCATGCATTCACCAGCGCTTTTGCGTGCACCGCAGCACCAGTTTCGTCATTCCAGGCTGTCATCACTGCAATTTTCATCCCTTTACCTCCTCAACCATCTGTCTATATACAATTACCAATGAAATAAAAAGCACCATGTTTTATTTCCCCGTTCCTCTTTGTCTCATTAGATATATTGGAAGAGGGGGTATATATAGACAAATAGGGCATAACAAACCATTCAAAAATGTAGAAAGTTTTCTATTTCTTGAATTTTACATTCCTATAATAATCCTATCACTCACGCCCCTCTATACAATTCTAAATGCCGGCTTGCTACCTCAGCCCATGAGGTCGCTTCCCTATATCGTTTTGTTCTATCAAGTACATACTGCCCGAAATCGATATCCGTAAAAATACGAATAGCTGTTTTTGCAATCCCCAATGTGTCGGATGGAAGGACAAGAAGTTCGTCACAGATGTTCTTTAGCGATTCAAACTTCGGTATCCGAGATGCAATTACCGGCTTCTTTGCTCCTATTGCGAGATGAAAGGGGCCAGAAGCAGACAAGTCTTCCACATAATATGGTAACAGAACAACATCCGAGGCACCAAAGATATAGGGTATCTCATCGTCCGAAAAAAATCGGTTGGGGAATATCACATTATTGCTAAGGTCAAGTTCTTTTATCAGTCTATAGAGATATGCTTCATAGGTTCTATCTCTTTTTGATGCGCCTGGAGAAAGTCCACCAGCAATAAATAGATACGCATCTTCTACTTCTGCATTTACCTCTTTGAGCACCTCAAGTCCAACATGCACACACTTATAGGGCTTGACGAAACCAAACATAAGCATTATCCTGCCTTCTTCTGGTAATTTCAACCGAGCCCTTGAAATCTTCTTATCTGCATTACTGAGTAATGTCCCGTGAGTGATGACATGGACCTTCTCAGAGGGTATCCCCAGCCGCGCCAATACCGCTTTCTGCGAGTCAAGATGGACAATAACCTCATCTGCGAGTGCCGCAATTCTCTTAACGAAGTCCTCGTCCTCCATGCCCCGATCACAGAATTGGCTTGGTCTAACGCAATGGATGGTTATTACTGTCCGCTTTTTCGTTGCTTTCAATCGCTCGAGCAGCATAGGTAGTCTATTATCAAAGTCGTATATGCCGTATTCATGTTGAATATGGACCACATCTACGTCCATTGTATTGCTGATAATGGGTTCTACATAATCTTCATTCCTATCCCAACATGGTACCACCTCAAATCGCACCTGCCTGAATGGTGACGCTTCCTTCTCGGCAACTACTTTCATTTCTAATTTGGGGCTCACCGTTCGAAGCCCGTGAATAAGATGGCCGGTATAAGTGGCTATGCCACATTGTTGTGGGTAGTAGGTGGATACGTGAGCAATTTTCATCTTTTAGTAATTAATAATAGCGTTTTTCGTTTTTAAAAAGGTATTTGTATAGCAAATACCAAATAATTTATAGTGATAACCCGATTTTCTCTTTTATCGCCACTATCTCTTGCTCTATCCTATCGAATCTCTGCTCCATATACGCCTTCATATCATATCTCAAACCCCTTATCTCGTCCATGGTCCCATCCTGTTTCTCAAGCATAGCATCCTGTTTCTCAAGCATTGTGTGCCCAATCCTTACGGATTCCTCGGTAAGTTGCACTGACTTCTCGCCTAATTGCACTGACTTCTCGCTTAATTCAACAGACCTATAAAGCAATTTCCCCGCGGCATCCAACCTTTCTCCCAGTTCTTCATGCCATTCCCCGCGTCTGATCTCAAAATACTCGAATTCGTCTTTATAACCCTCAAAACCAACTTCTATATCTTCCACATCTATTGGATACTTCTTTATCTTTATCAGCTCAATAAACCTGCTTATAACGTCTGCATCTCCCTCTGCAACGATTCTGACATCATAAGGTTTAATATTCTCTACAAATCCGCTTAATCTCAGCTTACGTGCTATCCGCTCCACTTCATCTCGAAGTCCAACCCTTTGCACATCGCCCTTTGCAATAATCACCACTCTTTCCATCTTTGTATAACCTTCTAATGTTCTCTTTATTATAAAATTATATCTCATTGACAAATCTTTCTTTGATCGTCCATAAAGCCGCATTGCGCTATGGATAACATTCAAATCGTTTATTATGTCATGCCGCAGAATTTTATTTGTTAATTTAATGTGTTCGCGATCTGCATCTAATTCTTCTTCCATACGCTTGCGCTCGGTGATGTCTCGCACAAGAGACAACACAGAGGGTTGTCCCTTGAACTCGAACAGATAGGTACTAATCTCACAAGGGAACTTTTTGTTGTCTTTGGTCACGGCGGTTATTTCAAAGATGGAATGACCGCGGGTAAAAAGTTTTTCTCTTATCTTGGCTGCTTCTTCCAACTTTTCAGGAGCAATAAGGTCTAAATAAGCTAGTTTTAAAAGTTCTTCCTTGGTGTAGCCAAATTTTTGGTAATGTCCTAAGTTTCATGACTTGTCTGAAACATCAAAAATTCCTTCCATGTCCACGGATGTTTAGTAATTCCCTCTGCCATGCATGGCGTCCTCTCGATGTTTCTGATCCCCTTAGGAGTTTTAATCGTCAATGCGGAATGGGTTCGGATAAAATTGGTGTAACACTGGTAGAGATCCAGATGATCGTCCAACATCTCCTTGCATTTCGAGAAGCAGAGACTTTTTCTGACCAGTTTTGAGATACCGTGCCTTTAGTCTCAGGGAATCTCACACCACAGGTCTTGCATTTGAACATCTGGTTGCCTTTGGCATTGAACCCTTTTTTGATGATGTTGCCAGCGTTTCTCTTTCGGTAATCCAGACAATCCGGGTTCAAACATATCTGATCTTTTGAATTTGGTCCTATCATAGGATATACTATCAGACCAGGTGCATATAAAAGTCACAGTTTATAGGACACTACCCCGGCTTGCCCACAATGATTCGCTCTCTTCCTGGCAGCGTGAATGACAAAAAAAACGCTCTATTACTCGATAAATGGACTCGATATTGAAGGAAATGTCCTCATCCTTGATAGGGGGTTCTTCTCTGACGGCACAATAAAGTTTTTAGGCGGTAAGAAGGGTAAGAAAATCTCATACGTGCTCCCGGCAAAGAGGAATAGCCGTTATTATGATACTCGTATCCACTTCACCGAATATTTTCCTACCACAGTCGCTTGATTAAGTGTGGAAAACGGAAATACAACGATTTTTACCTCTACCTTTTTGAGGACCTGGATCTTAAACTGGAAGAACAGAAGACGCTGTACCCGAAATTAGAGGAGCGCAAGATAGACAAGAAAGCACCCTACGGGTGCAAATCAAGTGTTAGCTATGGCTAAGCATTGGATGGTTCCAATCAGCTAATTTAGAACCAAAAACTTCGTTTTCTGTTGGAGGTCCCTTCTCATACAAGACGAGTGTCATTTTTCTTCCACAATTTGGACATTTTGGCGCCCATTTATTCGCTTTCGTAATAAAATCATCGAATGTCGCCTGCCTTAAACTTCTCTGTAAATATCCGGAATGTTTTCTTTTTGTTCTACGGCTGTAAGCACCATAATACCGTATCATTTTGAAATTTCGATCAGGAATGTGCAGAATCAATGCTTTAATGAACTCCCACACTTTCATAGTCACGAAATGCCGCTTGCCATCACGATCCTCGTACCAGAATGTGACCTCTTTCCCGTCGTATCGGTGCAATCGTGTGTTTGCGACCGCGGGATGCCTGATGTATCTGGCTACATATCGGGCTACCCTTTGTTTGTTTGTTTGTGATTCTGGATTCTTTTGGGAGATATACGACAAAGCCCTCTGGATGATTCTTGCCACAATTCGTGCAGATGCGACTGTTGCATCCAAAGAAAGTAGACTGTTTTTTGGGTTCCACATGATTCACACTCGTATGTGAAGAAGCGACCCCTGAGTATTCCAACCAAGTACGATATGGCGATGCAAGCGCTGTATGCCATTGCGTTACGCCCGATAGCAGAGGAAACAGCGGATACCAGTCTAAAATTGGACAAAAACCCTTATCTCGACTCTGAGTACTTCAAGCTTCGGAAACTCAGACAGAAGGCCCTAAAACTGTCTGATTGGTGCAAAACGAGATGGGATAAGCTAAAGGATAGCTTATGCACATGAATGCTGAAATCGGATGACCAAAATACCACAGAAACAAACTGCTGCCCGATACAGAAAGGTCTACCATCTTGAAATACGTGGGCGCGGCATTATCTCTGAGGTTCCAAAGAAGGTGATGAACCTGGATGAGGCACTTGGATTGCTTATGTTCCCTAAAACGATTCGAAGTTAAGGTACTAAGTAACGAGTACGTGCGTACCGTAAGTGGAATATGTATGCACGGTGGCAAATAGCAAATTCCTGTGTTCTCGACAATAGCCATACCTTTTCTCGTATACTAATATGCAACTACCGCTACTCTCTCGCCTTCCTCTATACCTTCCTTATTCTCCTCTATCAAGACAAAACCATTCGATTTCGTCATGCTGGATAAAATACCCGAGCCGCTCACCCTTATAGGCTCGACGTAGCACTCCGTATCGGTACAGGTCAGTTTCACCCTCACAAAATCGGTTCTGCCAACAGCCGAAGGTATCTTTTTACTCGCTATTGCGAATATCTTTGCTCGTTCTTCCTTCACGCCGTGCATCGCGTACAAAAACGGCCGTACAAGCAGCTCAAACGCAGCTATTGCCGCTACTGGATAACCAGGGAGAACAAAAACCGGCTTATCTTTTATGATCCCGAAACCGGTTGGCTCGCCCGGTCGAATAGCAACACCATGAAACTTGATCTCACCTAAATCAGATACAGCATCAGCTAAAAAATCGCGTTTGCCAACAGAACTCCCACCTGTTGTTAGTAGCCCGTCACAATCATCTAACCCAGAGCGTATTGCAGTCTTTATCGATTCGTAATCATCGCGCACTATACCTATTCTACGCGGCTCCGCGATTTTTTCTGTCAATGCAGTAAGTACATAACTATTCACATCTGCTATCCCAGTTCCGCCTGCAACTGAAGGATCCAGAAGCTCATCGCCTGTGGAGATCAGCCCAAGCTTTGCTCTTCTATACACCCGGACCGTCCTTTTAAAAATGGATGCAAGCATACCGAGGTCATGTGCTCTTAACACCCGTCCTTCTCTCAGCACCACGTCTCCTTTCTTCACATCTTCACCTATAAAAGAGACATTTCTACCCGGTGTGACGGGTCGAAAGAGTTCTAAATCGCTACCTCGTTCCTTTGTATACTCGAGCATAACGACTGCGTTACTGCCCTTTGGTATTGGCATCCCTGTCTGTATGGGGAAGCATTCTCCAGCCCCTATTTCTACACGCTTATTCCGTATCCGTAAACGCACTGCTTTATTTGGCGATGCGCCAAAAGAGTCTTCGCCTCTTAGCGCATAACCGTCCATCGCAGCTCTATCAAAAGGTGGGCTATCTACTGGCGAGTGAATGTCTTCTGCTAAAACTCGGTTCAAAGCATCGTCAAAGCCGATTTCTTCCTGTTCTGTTCCCTTTGCATATGATAAAACTACCCTTAATGCTTCATCCACCGATATAAGCGTACGAAAAAGTTTCATTCCTTTCCTTTAACTGTTTATCCGCGCAATATTTAAAGCTTACCAACAACCTTTCTTTCATAAAGAAAGCTTGACCAAAGAAACAAGATTATTTTTGCTGCGCAAAAACTGCGTACTTGTTTTTTGTGAAGTCTCACTTCACCGAAATAAACTTGTTTTCGATTAAACCTTTTTCTAAAAGGTTTGATGTTTCAATCCTTGTTTTAGTGGATTTATCTCTGCAACAGCCGCGATTTTTCCTTCTTTACCCGTCAAGTAGGGCTCATAGTCAACCTT